>NZ_JAYESN010000034.1:0-46978 GCF_034860625.1 Lamprobacter sp. | reverse complement strand
CGAGCTATCTGGCGCCGCCTACTACCAGAGAAACCGCACCAGGCCAATGCAAACCAGGGCAGATCAACAGATCTGGAGCCCTATCCAGGCGTTGGCTTTGTATCCAACCTGAGTCGAGGATATTCTGACCACATGGTCACTTTATCGAGATCCTCTCATGCGACATGTGCAGGTTACTGAAGCAAAAGCGGCGTTTTCCGGGCTGCTAGCCGCCATTGAAGCGGGTGAGACCGTTGCCATCACGCGCCGTGGGCGGGTGATCGCCCGGCTGGTGCCCGACATGCCGACCATGGCAGCAGAAGCCTTTCGACCTTTCTGGGACCATCCAGAGGAGATTGATCTGGTGGCGCCGGATGAGCGGCCACCGGAGCCGGTCGCAACGCTGTAGGAAACCCTGTGCGCTACCTACTCGACACCAACATCATGATTGCGGCCATGATAAGGAGGTCGCCACGGTCAAGCGCCAGCTGGAGCAAAGGCTGTTGGCCGATATTCTGCTCTCCCCTGTGGTCTTGGGCGAGCTTGAGTTTGGCGTCGAAAAGAGCGCTCTGGACTCTCCACTTAACCGGAGTTCCTCCATGGACGGTTTGCCGGAGGCCGATCAAAGCTCGGCGGGTGGCCGCTTGCCCGCGGCGGCGTTGACGGTACTGCACGCGGGCGCTGAACCTTGACGAGATCCTTGTAACGCACCGGCTCGTGAGCAACAGCAAGCTCAAGCCCCCGATAGAACACATCCCGCGAGAACACATCCCGCGGCTGCGGGAACGCTGGCGGTTGAAGCGGAACACAAATTCGTTCAAGTAGTTGGCCAAGTGCGCACTGTCCACTGCGTCCTGATGCGTGTCCAACAACCACTGTTTGGCCAGCGATGCAATCCAATGCACGCAGGTCACAGCTCAAGCTGATCGAATCTTTCATCGAAGATGATCATGAGGCGGGCCAACTTGAACAGGTTCGGCGATTGATCAAGCGCATTAAAGCCAAGCGCGAGGGCTTTTTCGGACGCGCGCTGCGCTCGCTGGTGCGGCCTTCGTCATCATGACCTCGCCCGTCGGACTCAGGCCGCCGCAAGCCAGCCAAGCCTGACTTCGACGCCGTCATCAGGAAACCCCGGTGAGTGCCTTGAGGATCGCGAAGCGATTGCCGCTGAGGATATCTAAGACCTTCACCGCCAAAGCGGCGTGCTCTTGGCGCTGAGCAACAGCACAGCAGCCAACCCTAGGGCCACGACTAGCAGTAACAACGCTAATTGACGGCGCAGCCAGCCCTCGGCATGCGTCAGTGTATCCAAGCCGGTCAAGCCATCGCGCTCGCGCGCGACCCACCAAGCGATCCAGGCTGATTGCAAGAGTGCTAGCCTCCGCAGCATCCTAATGACGAGACGCCACAGCCAACGGCCGCAGAAGGCCAATGGCCACCAGAGATCGCCGGCGGGCAGCCAGTGGCTCAGCCGTGTCGCGACTCGGCGCAGACCCCAGCCGAGCGCGATCGACAACAACAGCCCGAGCCCCAGCGGCCAGAGCAGGGTGGGGAGCGCGCTGAGCGGAGGCCAGGCGAATCTGTTCGCGAGTCGGCCCGAGAGCACGCCTTCGATTCCGCCTGCGAGCCAGCTGAACCAAAGTGGCAGGCTGAGCGCGGCGAGGACGCTAATCAACCAGGCCAGCGGCATGGGTGCGAGAAGGCGTCGATCCTTGGCTGCCGTCGGGGCATGCTGAGGCCTTTGCCTCCATTGACGCCACAGCGTCCGCGCCATCAGCAGCGTGGTGCCGACGGCGGCCAGGCTCAGCCAGAAGGCTAATACCTCTTCTCCAGCGGCATCGAGTGCCTTTTTGCTGCCCCACTTGGCGATTAGACCGGAGCTCAGCGCGCCTGCCAGCGACAACGCCGGCAGCGTCAGCAGGGTCCAGAGCAGCCAGGCGGGTAAGCGCGGTGGCTGCTCGCTGATGCCAACGCCGAGGAACAGCGCGCCCTTGCTCAAGCCATGATGGGCGGCGAAGAATAGCACCAGCACGCTGAGCGCGGGCCAATTGTCAGGCTGTAGCAGCCCAATCGCGACCAGGGCCGCGATCATGCCCATCTGGCTGACGCTGGAATAGGCCAGCACCGCCTTTGGATGGCGTTGCGCGACGCCCAATAGCGCTGCAGCGAAGGCGCCGATCAGCCCGGCTGTGAGCATCGCCACTCCCAGCCCCTGGAAGGCGGCATCGACACCAGCCATGCCCAGCGGCAGCGTGCTCAGCCAGCCCACCAGGCCGGCCTTGATCATCACGCCACTGAGCACGGCGCTGGCGGGTGTCGGTGCCACCGGATGCGCCAATGGCAGCCACAGGTGCAGGCCGATCACCCCAGCCTTGACGCCGAAACCGAGCCAGAGCAGCACTCCCATCCACAGGCCCATGTCCGCCGTCGCCAGGGTTGCGCGCAGCTCCGACAGGGTCAGTGCCGAGCCGGTGCCGGCACCCCAGAGCAGGCCGGCCAGAATCAGGCCTTCCCCGAGCACGGCCATGACCAGATAGGCCAGACCGCCAGTGCGCGCCTCGCGACTGCCGCTGTGGATGACCAGCGGATAGGCCGAGAAGGTCATCAGCGCGAAGCCGAGGTAGAAGCTGGCGATATCCTCGGCCACCAGCAGCAGCAGATTACCGCAGAGGGTGAGCGGCCAGAACAGCGCAAAGCGCAGCAGGCGTGCGCGGCTGTGCGGGTCGCCGGCTGCGGCCTGGGCCTGCTCGGCGGCGAAGTAGCCGCGCGCGTACCAGCCCGCCAGGCCCCACAGTAGGGCGCTGAAGGCCAGCAGCAGGCGGCGTTGGTCATCGAACTCCCACTGGCCACCCAGCAACCAGGCTTCCAGCCAGAGGCTGCCATCGGGGCCCAGCACGGCGAGCACGAGCGCGGGCCAAGGCGCGCTGATCCAGAGCCAATCTAGGAGCCAAATCGGTTTCCGGCGCGGTTTCTCCGCTGCGATCAGCGCCGACAGCAGGCTGCGCAGTGCGAGCAGCAGGGGCCAGAGCAGTGCCGTGAAGAGCAATGTCGCGAAGAGCAACGGGCCGAGGGACAACGATGCCAGGGACTGGGGCGCGAAGGGCAGGTCGGTCATCACATCAGGTAGGTCTGCTGGACCACTCGGGTTGCCCATTGCAAGGGGCTGAACGGCAGCCCCGCCAGCATCCCGGCCAGAAGGCTGAGCAGCGCCGTGGCCAAGGCCGGCACTAGCAGCCAGGCGCTAGTCTCGAGCCGACTCGGTGCACGTTCAGCCGGCCAAGTGCCGACCCCATGGGCCGGACCACGGCGGAACCAGAGGCGATTCAAGATGGGCAGGAAATAAGCCGCGTTGAGCAGGGTGCTGGCCACCAGTACGGCGATGACCCAAGGCATGTCCGCCTGGACGGCGCCCATCCCTAGCATCCACTTGGAGATGAAGCCGACCACTGGCGGCATGCCGATCATGCCGAGCGCGCCGATGGTGAAGGCCAGACTGCTCAGTGGCATGCGCCGGCCGACGCCATCGAGCTCATCGATGCGATGAATCCCTAACTCCTCGGCATAATTGCCGGCGCAGAAGAACAGCGTGACCTTCATCAGGCCCTGATGCAGCAGATGGGCAAGCGCGGCGATGGTCCCAAGCGGGCCGAACAGCCCGATCCCAAGCAGGATGTAGGAGACCTGGCTGACCGTGGAGTAGGCCAGTCGGGGTTTTAGCTCCTGCTGAGCCAGTGCGCGCAGCGAGCCGTAGACGATGGTGACGGAGGCGATCACCACCAGTCCATCGAGCACGCCCAGCGCGGCACTGAAGCCGATGCCATAGACATCGTAGACCAGCCGCACGATGCCGAAGGCGCCGGCCTTGACCACCGCCACCGCATGCAGCAAGGCGCTGACCGGCGCCGGTGCCACCATCGCCCGCGGCAGCCAGCCGTGCAGCGGCACCAGCGCCGCCTTGACACCGAAGCCAAGGATCAGCAACCAAAACAGGCCAATCAGCCAGGGGTAAGCCTCCGGGCCGAGTTCGGCCAGGATCTCCTGCTGACCAAAGCGCAGATCCCCGGCCAAGACCTGCAAAGCCACCATGCCGATCATCAGCACCAGGCCGGCGCTGAGCGTATAGCGCAGGTAGACGGTGGCCGCAGCCAGTGCTTTTGGCGTGCCACGATGCGCGACCAAGGGATAGGTGGAGAGCGTCAGCAGCTCATAGAAGATCAGCAGGGTAAACAGGTTGCCGGCCAGGCTGATGCCCAGGCTGCTAGTGACGCAAAGGCTAAAGAAGCCGAAGAAGCGCCGACGGTTGGGCGAGTCCTCGAGGTAGCCGATGGCATAGATGGTGGTAAACAGCCACAGCAGCGAAGACAGCCCGGCGAAGGTGAGCCCGAGCGCGTCCACCCGCAAGACAAAGCTCAGGCCTTCGACGATCGGAAACTCGACCGCGTAGACCTCGCCCGCGATCAATCCCCATGCCATCCAGATCACCAGCACCAGCTTGATCAACGCGGCGGCGAGGTTGAGCGCGGTGCGGGTGCGCACGGCCTGTTCCGGCAGCATGAAGATCACCGCTGCGGTCAGGAGCGAGCTGGCCAGGGTCGCCAGGGGCAGCAGGGCGCTCATGGCACCCCCGCTAGCGTCAGAAACGACAGCGGCCAGGCGGCCGCTAGACCCAGCCCAATGGCGGCCAGTGCCAGCACCAAGGCGATCAACTCCATCCCCAGCGGCAGACTGCGGAACGCCGTTTCGGGCGCGTCCTCGACGAAGGAGCAGCGCAGCACCCGGAACACATAGATGGCGCTGAGCAGGCTGCCCAGCGCCAGCACGACGACCCAGAGCCATTGGCCCGATGCCAGCGAGGCCTGCAGCCACAGCCACTTGGCAGTGAAGCCGGAACTCGGCGGCAGCCCCATCAGGGTCACCGCCGCGAGGCCAAAGGTCATCAGCGAGAGCGGCAGCCGGCGGCTGGTCCCGGTCAGGCCCTCGAGCCGATGCGCGCCGGTCGAGAGCAGCAGATTGCCGGCGGCCATGAACATCGCCGCCTTCGCCAACGCATGCCCGGCGAGCTGCAGCCAGGTCGCTTGCCAGGCCATCAGGGCGACGGCGGCGCTGGTCCCCGCCAGCAACGGGAAGGCCAGCATCAGATAGCCCAATTGGCCGACGGTGGACCAGGCTACCAGTTGTTTGAGCCCGACGGCGCGCCAGGCCTGCACCCCACCCCAGAGCACGGCCAGGCTGCCAAGCAGGCCGAGCGCCCAGGCGCCAGCGATGGCCTCGGGCAGTAGCGCTCGCCAGAGCAACAGCAGGATGAAGAACGAGGCCTTGACCACCAACGCGCCGTGGATCGCGCTGACCGGGGTCCAGGCGCTACCATGGACTGGGGCCAGCCAGCTATGCAGCGGGAAGATCGCCGCCTTCAGCAGCAGGCCGCTGGCCAGCAGGGCGACGGCGATCTGAGTCACCGGATCAGGTTGAGCAACCGCTGCCAGACCTGCCAGATCGAGTCGGCCCCAAGCGCCCAGCAGCAAGGCGATGCCGAGCAGCCAGGTCAGTGAGCCGACCAGCGCGAACAGCAGATAGCGCAGACCCGCGGTGAGCGCCTCGACGCTGCCTGGAAGCAGCATCATGCCGACGGCGCAGAGCCCCATCAGCTCCAGACCGGCGTAGAGCAGCAGCAGATCGGCGGCGATCCAGATCAGCCCGAGGCCCAGCGCCAGACCGCCGAGCAGTGGCCAGAGCCAGGCGTAGCCGCGCTTCCTGAGGGGAGTGGCTTGGGCAT
Organism: Lamprobacter sp.; assembly: GCF_034860625.1. NCBI lineage: Bacteria > Pseudomonadati > Pseudomonadota > Gammaproteobacteria > Chromatiales > Chromatiaceae > Lamprobacter > Lamprobacter sp. The sequence continues at coordinate 41,226 of NZ_JAYESN010000034.1, read as the reverse complement.
AGCTAACGGCATACAGGGCGCTGGCCAGCAGCAATAGCTGCGTCAGCAGCCATAACAACGCGGCCAGTCCGTCCAGGCGCCAGTGGAGTGTCAGCGGTCCGAGCGGCAGGCGTCCCGTCATCGGCCCCGTGTCGAGCCCGAGCAGCAGCCAGAGTGCCACCAATGGCAGCGGCAGGGTGACGAGCAAGACCCATCCGCTGTGGCGCGGTGGGCGCACCCAAGCCAGCAGGCCGAGGGCCAGCGGTGCGAAGAGCAGCCAGAGCAGGTGGAACGGGGTCGGGCTCATCTGCCTGGGCTTGGGCCAAAACCTGTGCCAGCATCGCCAGCTGCGTCTGACTCTGTACCCAGAGCCAGACCCGCGCTTGTCCCCATGCCTGCATTTGCACCAGCACCAGCACCAGCACCAGCACCATAGACGGCATTCAGGGTGATCTGACCGCCCTGTGCATGCAGGCGCAGCAACAACGCCGCGCCGAGCACCGAGCCGAGCAGCGCCACCACCAAGCCGATGAAGATCAGCGCCCGGACCTCGGCGGTTGGAACCGGTGCTGGTGCCACAAGCCCGGCCAGCAGTAGGAAAACCCCGGAGCCGAGCAGGTTGAAGGCCAGCAACCGGCGCAGCAGATGGCGCTGGGTCGTGAAGGCCCAAAGCCCGAGTGCCAGGATCGGAACGCCGGTCGTGGTCAACAGCGCGGAGATTGACGTTGGCAACGTCAGTGCTTCGATACCGAGCAGCCAGACTAGGGCAGCACCGACGAGACCTAGCCAGATCAGGATCAATAGCCAACGCAGCGGAGCCATCAGGAGCGCTCGTCGCGGGGTTTCATCCAGCGCCGATAGACGCGGCAGCGGACCACGACCGCGCAGCGTCCAGAGCAGTGTGCCGCCGGTCAGGAGCGCGCCGAACAGCGCCTCGGCCACTGCTAGCCAGGGAGCTCCGAGCAGCAGCCAGGCCAGGGACATCAACAAGGCGAAGACCACGAAGCCCAGGCATGCACGCCAAAGATTTCGATCCATGAGGCAGAAACCGGCCAGTAGGGGCAACAGCACCGCCAACACCACCGCCAACACCCAGGCTGCTGTCTGAGCCATTATCGACCTGGCCTTCGGGAGACGACGTCAGCGTCGCGAGGACTGATGTGCTGCAATCCGTTATTCCGGTTCATTCATGCCGACCTGTCTGCGCAATGGGCTCGGCGCCCTTTCCATCGGACCAAAATCCATGTTCTCCGACCGCCGGTTCAGTAGAGTACTTCAGAGTAGATCGCCGAGGCGAAAGCCATTGCCGTTATCTCGATAGGCAACCTGGGCCAAGAACAGCTCAGCCGCCGCCAGGGCATCGTAAAAGGCATTGTGGGCGCGATAGCGCGGCAGGTTGTAGCGCTCGCAGAGGGAGTGTAGGCGCAGCTCCGAGGGCCGAAAAGGAATGTTACGGCGCTCGAAGGTGCGCCGCGCCAAGACCTCGGTATCGACGCAGCGCACCAGCAGTCCAGCGCCATAGAGGTCACGGCAGGCGGCGTCGAGAAAGCTCAGCTCGATCTTGGCGTGATGGGCGATCAGCACTCGTCCGGCGAGCACACCGAGCAGCTCGCGCAGGACGCGGCCTTGGCGCAGTCCGGCAGCGGCCTCGTCGTCGGTGATCTGGTGGATCACGGCAGTCTCCGCCGGGATATCGCCCTTGCAGCGCAGCAGCCGATGGCGGGCGCTGGCGAGATCGATGCGCTGGCCGCGCACCAGCACCCAACCGATACTCAAGATCTGGTCTCGCTTGGCGTCCAGCCCGGTGGTTTCGAGATCGAGGGCGACATAGTCGACACAGCGATAGTCGAGCACCGGCGAGGGGAAGGGTCGTGCCAGGTACTCATGTAAAGGCCCACTGTCGACGTGCTTCAAGCACTGGCGACGACGTCCATCCGATGGCGAACGCATGTTGTCTTAGCTTAGGGACAGCTCAGAAACAACATGAGCTGTTTTGCCGTTCATCCGAAACGTCCCGCTTGGTAGCGTTGTCCGAGTGTCTCTTGCATGCGGTCGATGAGCAAGAAGGCGTCTTTTAGATGACCGCGTTCGAGCGGCGAGAGCTGTTCCGGGGCGAGGAAATTATCGGCCTTCTCGCCGTTGCGCAGCTGGCTGGCCTGATGGCGGATGCGCAGGGTGTTGATCAGCTCGAAGGCGTCGATCAGGTTGGCGCTGCCGTCGTGGGTGAGGGCGGCGGTCTCGGCGGCGGCCTCGAGCCGTTCGATGGTGTTGATCGGCGCCAGCCCGGTGGACAGCGCATAGACGCGGGCGAGATCGATGATCGGCACGGTGCCGCGGTGTTTGATGTCGAAGGTGTGGTTGTGGTCACCGCCGCGGATGAGGACGAAGTTGCGGAAGAAGCCCAAGGGCGGTCGGTGCTTGAGCGCATTGGCGGCCATGTGGGCGATAAAGATGCGGTTGCTGCGTGAAAGCTCGAGCACCTGCTCATGCAGCCCGTCGAAGAGTCCGGCAGGATCATGCAGGGCGCGCAGGTCGAAGAAGACGCTGGCGAGCATCAGCGCCTTGGGGTCCGGGCGGTTGATCCAGTCGTCGAAATACTGCCGCCAGGTCGCGAGCGGCTGGCGCCAGTTGGCCGTTTTCGCCATCACCTCGCCCGGGCAGTAGATATAGCCGCAGGCGTTCAGGCCATCGTTGACGCGCTCGGCGAGCTGGCGGAAATAGCGGTCGTCGTCCTTGCTCATGCCGTCAGCGATGAGCAGGGCGTTGTCCTGATCGGAGTGCGAGGATTGCTCGCGCCGTGCCTGCGAGCCGCCGACCAGCCAGGCATAGGGCACGGGCGGCGGACCAAGCTCGGCCTCGGCGAGCTCGAGCAGGCGCTTAGTGATGGCGTCGGTGATGGCGCTCACCGCCTGGCCGACATGGCCGCCGGTGGCGCCGCTGCTGATCAGCTGGACCTGAAGCTCGGGAACCTTGGCGCTGATCGTCTCCAGCGCGGCCAGTGACTCGGCCTTGTGGATGTCGCCAACCAGGTAGACGCCGCTGGTACTCTGGAAGCGGGTGAAGTCGCTGGTCGAGAGCATGCCGAGCAGGCGTTTGCCGTCGACCACCGGCAGGTGATGCACATTGAGCCGGGTCATCTGCAGCAGGGCCTCGAAACCGAGGGCGTCGGCATCGATGGTTGAGATGGCGGCGGTCATGATCTCGCTGACCGGTTGATCGGTGGAGAGGCCGGTGGCGACACAGCGGTTGCGCAGGTCGCGATCGGTGATGATGCCGCTGAGGCGATCCTGCTCCATCAGCAGTAAGGCGGAGACGCGCTCGGCGGACATGAGGCTGGCGGCCTCTCGGATGCTGATGCGGGGGCTGGCCATGATCGGCTTGCGGCGCAACAGATCGCGCGCGCTGACCGTCATCAAGCCACCGGTGGCGGCGGAGGATTCGATAAAGACATCGAGGGCCTTGCGCAGGCGCTTGGTGGTCGAGCCATCGAAATGGTCGGCGAACTCGGGATGCGCTGAACGCAGCTGCTCGAACTGTGCGCAGGTCATGGAATAGAGCAGGCTGTCCTCAACCGTTTCTCCGCTGAGCTTGGTCTTGGCATCCTTGGCATCGCTGCTGCTGCCGCTGCTGCTGCCGCTGCCGCTGCTGCTGTCGCTGTCGCTGTCGCTGCCGAAGTTGTCGCTGCTGAGGCAGACATCGCTGAACAGATCGCCCTCAGCCAGCTTGCCGACGAGCTCGCCTTCGGCGTCACGCAGCTCGATGGCGCCGCGACGCAGGATGTAGAGGTGCTGTGCCTGATCGTCTGCGGGTGGGAAGCGGGTGCCGCGGCGCAGGTAGCGGACGGTGAATTGGCGTGGCAGCTGTTCGAGTGCCTCGACGGGCAACTGTTCGAACGGCGGATGCTTGGCAAGAAACTCTTGGATTTCGATCAGTTCGACGTCCATAGGGCATCCTCGGGTGGTCAGGCGGTGACTGCGAAGTCTCTTTTTTTGCCGAGTATGCCGTAAGTCGCCTAGTGGCTGCTCGTGCTGAATGCTGGCTCGATGCCGACTCGCTGCTGTCGCACTCTGCAGGTCTTTCGGGCGCGCAACGAAAAAGCCCCGCAGAGGCGGGGCTAAGGTCAACGAGAGCAGTCGGCGCCGATGAGGCGCGCGCTGCTCATCGCGTCTCGGTCAGTGGCCGGTGGCCTGGCCGGCTCCACGCGGCACGCGAACATCCTCGACCAGATGCTGGATGTGCTCGGGCGGCGGCGCGGTGAGCGCCGAGACGATCAGGGCGACGATGAAGTTCGCCAAGGCGCCGATCGCGCCAAAGGCTTCGGGGGTGATGCCGAAGAACCAGTTGGCCTGCATCCCCAGCGGCGTCAGGAACTCGGTGCCGGGGATGAAGAGGATGCCCTTGTGCTGGAACACATAGAGCAAGGTGACGGTGATGCCGGCGATCATACCTGCAACCGCGCCCTGCTTGTTCATGTGCTTGGCGAAGATGCCAAGCATGAGCGCCGGGAAGATCGAGGAGGCGGCGAGACCAAAGGCGATGGCGACAGTTCCCGCCGCGAATCCGGGTGGATTCATACCCAGATAGCCGGCGAGGATGATAGCGCCGATCATCGACAAGCGTCCGGCGAGGAGTTCCTTCTTCTCCGAGATCTGCGGCATGAACACGCCCTTGAGCAGGTCATGTGAGATGGCCGAGGAGATGGCCAGCAGCAGACCGGCCGCCGTCGAGAGTGCCGCCGCCAGACCACCAGCGACCACCAGCGCGATCACCCAGTTGGGTAGCTGCGCGATCTCGGGGTTGGCCAGCACCATGATGTCGTTGTTGACCGTAACCATCTCGTTGCCCTTCCAGCCGAAGGATTCGGCCTGAGCGGCGAACTCGGGGTTCTGGTCGTTATAGTACTGGATGCGGCCATCGTCGTTCTTGTCTTCGAACTTTAACAGACCCGTGGTCTCCCAGCGCTTGAACCACTCGGGGCGATCTTCATAGACCAAGTTGCCGGTTTCCTCGCCAACGGGGCCGATCTGGATCACGTCCATCAGATTCAGACGCGCCATCGCGCCTACAGCCGGGGCGGTGGTGTAGAGGATGGCGATGAAGACCAGTGCCCAGCCTGCAGAGTAGCGTGCATCAGAGACCTTGGGCACGGTGAAGAAACGGATGATGACGTGCGGCAGGCCGGCGGTGCCGATCATCAGCGACAAGGTGTAGACGAACATGTTGAGCGTGCTGCCCATGACCTGGGTGGTGTATTCCTTGAACCCGAGATCCGTGACCACCTGATCGAGCTTGGTCAGCAATGAGATGCCGCTGTCGTCGCCGATGTAGGTGCTGCCCAAACCGAGCTGCGGGACGGGGTTGCCGGTCAGGTTCAGTGAGATGAAGATCGCCGGAATGGTGTAGGCGAAGATCAGCACCATGTACTGTGCGATCTGGGTGTAGGTGATGCCCTTCATGCCGCCGAGGATGGCGTAGATGGCGACGATGCCCATGCCGGAGAGAATGCCCATCTCATAGGAGACGCCGAGGAAGCGACCAAACGCCACGCCGATACCGGTCATCTGACCGATAACATAGGTCACCGAGGCCAGGATCAGGCAGATGACGGCCACCACGCGCGCGGAGTTGGAATAGTAACGGTCGCCGATGAACTCGGGCACCGTGAACTTGCCGAATTTACGCAGATAGGGCGCCAGCAGCAGAGCCAGCAGCACATAGCCACCGGTCCAGCCCATGAGGAACACTGAGCCGCCATAGCCATTGAAGGCGATCATGCCGGCCATCGAGATGAAGGAGGCCGCTGACATCCAGTCAGCCGCTGTCGCCATGCCGTTGGCGACCGGATGCACGCCACCGCCGGCGACGTAGAATTCACTGGTGGAGCCGGCGCGGGCCCAGATCGCGATCCCGATATAGATCGCGAAGGTGGTGCCGACGATGGCATAGGTCCAGATATCGAGATTGTTCATGATTGGCGGGGCTCCTGGTTATTCTTCGACATCGAACTTCTTGTCGAGCCGGTTCATGCCGTAGGCATAGGTGAAGATCAGCACCAGGAAGGTGTAGATCGAGCCTTGCTGTGCGAACCAGAAGCCGAGCGGGTAGCCGCCGAGGTGAAATTGGTTCAGTTGCTCGACGAGCAGGATGGCAAACCCGTAGGAGACAATGAACCAGATGGTGAGCAAGATGGCTAATAGGCGAAGATTCGCCTTCCAATAGGCGGAACGGTTTTCAGGTGTCACCGTGTTGTCCCTCCCTCAAGAGTGTTGGATGAGATGAAGTAAGGTTGTCGAAGCAACCCTTGTTCTTGGTGTAACGGCACGCGCTGCTCGGCGGACTCCCTTGCCTGGCCAGCGGTCGCGCATTGTGTTGCCCGCTACAATCCCCTGTCAACGACGAGGCGTTTGAGCTGAAAGGTTTGAATAGCCGAGAAAAACTCTCGAGCCCAGGCTGGGGTGTTGTCAGTGGCGGTGTTTTTGGTCAGGCGGTCAGTAGCCGGGGTGGCGGACTCCTCGCGTTGTCGACTTGCGTTGATCGGCTGCAACTGCTTGTTTTTTATTGTTGAGCAGCGCGACCTGCTGCTTCTGGCCAAGTGGCCGGTTGCGACTGGCGCGCCTTTTCACTACCTTGGCGGGCTGGCGGGCAGCGCTACCCTGCACACAACATGACTGCAAAGATCTAGGATACGATGCGATACCTGAGTACACGCGGCGGTGTTGAGCCGGTCGACTTTGCCGACGCGGTGATGATGGGCCTCGGAACCGACGGCGGGCTTCTGGTGCCCGAGCGCATCCCGAGCCTGTCGGCTGACACCCTAAAAGACTGGTCCCGGCTCAACTTCCAACAGCTGGCGGTGGAGGTGTTGGTGCCCTTCGTTGGCGACAGCATCCCGCGCGCGGATCTGGTTGGTCTGGTCGAGCGCTCCTACGCGACATTCCTGCACCCGGAGGTCACGCCAATCGCGGACCATGCCGGCCGGCAATGGCTTGAGCTGTTTCATGGCCCAACGGCGGCGTTCAAGGACGTCGCGCTGCAGTTGCTGGGCAATCTGTTCGAGTACCTTCTGGCGCGCGACAACGGCGTGCTGCGCATCATTGGTGCGACCTCGGGTGATACCGGCTCGGCGGCGATCTACGGTGTGCGCGGCAAGGCGGGGATCGAGATCTTCATCCTGCACCCGAAGGGCCGGGTGTCGCCGATCCAAGAGCGGCAGATGACCACGGTGCTGGATGCCAACGTGCACAATATCGCTGTGCAAGGAACCTTCGATGATGCCCAGCGCATCGTCAAGACCCTGTTCAACGACCTGCCGTTTAAGCAGCAGTATCGGCTCGGTGCGGTCAATTCGATCAATCTAGCCCGCATCCTGGCGCAGACCATCTATTACTTCTACGCCTGGGGTCGGATCAGCGGCGGTAATCCCGAGCGCCGCGTCAGCTTCTCGGTGCCGACCGGCAACTTCGGCGACGTCTTCGCCGGCTGGTTGACAAAGCGCATGGGGCTGCCGATCGATCGGCTGATCATCGCCACCAATCGCAACGACATCCTGAGTCGCTTCGTCGCGACCGGCGTCTACCAGGCTGGCGAGGTGTTTCACACCCTGAGCCCGGCGATGGATATCCAACTGGCCTCGAACTTCGAGCGCTATCTGTACTATCTGCTCGATGAAGACCCGGCGGCAGTGCGGGCGCTGCTGGCCGAGATGGAGCAGACCGGGCAGCTGCGGGTCGATGGCGAGCGGCAGCGGCGGGTGGCCGAGGACTTTGACGCACGCGCCGTCTCCGATGCCGAGACCCTCGACGAGATGCGTCGCGTCTATGCGGCCAGTGGCTATCTGCTTTGCCCGCACACGGCGGTGGGCGCGAGGGCGGCAGCCGACAATGCCGAGGCCCTGGTGCTTGCAACGGCGCATCCGGCCAAGTTTGGTACGGCGGTGGTCGAGGCCATCGGCATCGAGCCCGCGCCGCCGCGCTCGCTGCAGGGGCTGCTCGAGCGCGAGACGCGCTGCGCTGAGCTGCCGGCCGAGGCCGAGGCGGTGAGGGGCTTCATGCGCCAGAAGCTTGATGCAGCGGCCAAGGTTTGATCAAGCCTAAAAAGCGTATTTGAACCGCAGATTACGCAGAGAGTTCAATACGCTGCAGCTCATCATTGCTTCACCTGTTGGGTGACCCTGCTAAACCTGTTAGAGCCTTGTTTTAGAATATTTTAATCTGCGCACATCCGCACCATCTGCAGTTTATATGTGACTGGCTTCCCGACTTGAGCGCAGTTGTCAGGCAACCATTGGCAAGTTGAAGATGGACTGCGGCGAAGCGAGTCCAACACCCCTGTGCATACCCGAGCTATCCGCTCCGAGATCCTGTGACCCCAGACGACCAACGCATTCTGATCCTCGATACCACGCTCCGTGATGGTGAGCAGACCCAAGGTGTGTCCTTCTCGCCCGACGAGAAGGTGAATATCGCCAAGGCGCTGCTGGAACTGCTGCGGGTCGATCGTATCGAGGTGGCCTCGGCGCGGGTGTCGGACGGCGAACTTGCCGCCGTGGCACGGATCATCGACTGGGCGCGTTCCAAGGGGCTCGACGATCGGATCGAGGTCTTGGGTTTTGTCGACGGCGGCAAGAGCCTGGACTGGATTCAGCGCGCCGGCGGACAGGTGATCAATCTGCTCGCCAAGGGCAGTGAGAAGCATTGTCGGACCCAGCTCGGCAAGACGCCGGCGCAGCATGCCGAGGATGTGCGGGCCAACATCCAGCTGGCGCGTGAGCGCGGGCTGCGGGTGAATCTCTACCTTGAGGATTGGTCGAACGGCTACGCCGATAAGTCGGCATACGTCTACGCCCTGACCGAGGCGCTCGCCGATAGCGGTGTCGGCCATTTCATGCTGCCGGACACCCTCGGCGTGATGACCCCGGAGCGCGTGTTTGCGGCGATGTCGGACATGATTCGCCGTTTTCCAGACTGCCGATTCGATTTCCATCCGCATAACGATTACGGCTTGGCGACCGCGAATGTGTTTGCCGCGGCGCAGGCCGGCGCAGCGGCGGTGCACTGCACCGTCAACTGCCTGGGTGAACGTGCCGGTAATGCCTCCTTGGCCGAGGTGGTGGTCAATCTCCGTGATCAGCTCGGCCTGGAGATCGGCATCGACGAGAGCCACCTTGGGCGCGTCAGCGAGCTGGTGCAGTATTTTTCTGGCAAGCGAGTCGGCGACAATGCCCCGATCGTTGGCGACGACGTCTTCACCCAAACCGCTGGTATCCATGCCGATGGCGATAAAAAAGGCAGCCTCTATGTTACCAAGCTGTCGCCGGAGCGGTTTGGGCGGCGACGCGTCTATGCGCTGGGAAAGCTAGCCGGCAAGGCCTCGCTGGCAAAGAATCTGGAACGCATTGGCATCACGCTGTCCGAGGAGAATCAGCGCAAGGTTCTGAAGCGCATCGTCGAGCTGGGCGACTCGAAGAAGACCATCACCGCTGAAGACCTGCCGTTCATCATCGCCGAGGTGCTCGAGAGCAAGGACTACAGCCACGCCGAGCTGATCGCCTGCAACGTCTCATCGAGCTACGGGCTGGAGTCGACGGCGAGTATCAAGATCTGCCTGCGCGGTGAGCATCTGACCGCGACCGGTAGCGGCAACGGCGGTTTCGATGCCTTTAATAAAGCGCTGGCGCGAGTGGTCAAGACGCAGGGGCTGAGCTTGCCGACGCTGGCCGACTACGAGGTGCGCATCCCCAAGGGCGGACGAACCGATGCGTTGACCGAATGCACCATCACCTGGTCGGATGAGCGTGGTCAGTTCAAGACCCGTGGGGTGCACGCCAATCAGGTCTTTGCCGCGATCGGTGCGACCATGCGCATGCTGAACCTGGTGATCCATTGGTCACTGAAGCGCGACCGGGATCGGGGTGATGCCAGTGTTGCGTCTGAGACCAGGATGGCGGCCGATACGGCGGCCTGACGGTCATCTTTTACCAACCAGCGGTCCTTGCATGAAAAAGAAGCTCAACCTCCTGCTGTTTTCCGCCTTTTGGTCACTGGTGCTGGCGTTGGTGATGACCCTGATCGGCTTTCTGCACCAAGCGCCGGTGGATCTTACTGAGGCGTCCGCGGGCGGTGTCGCTTGGTTGCGGGTGGTCTATCTGTTCTTCGGCTGGTTCGGCTTTTCGATGGTTGTGATGTTGGTCGGCTCGCTGCTCTATGTTGTCAGTAGCCGGTTGCGCGGTCGCGCTGATCACTGAGCCGAGAGGCCCACGCCTGGGTGTCGGCATCGCCGATCTATCGGTCGCGGCGATGCAGATCAGCGGTGGGGTTGTTTGGCCCGTCGCGCGCGTCGGATCACAACTCAGCCTGTCGCCCAGAAGTGATCCAAGGCTGCAAACAGGGTAGCGGGCTGCTCCCACTGCGGCAGACCAAGATGGGGGCCGAGGCGTTCGAACTGCCAGTTGGGCTGCCGGAACACCAGTGATTCGAGCTGCTCAAAGGTGACGTAAGGGTCGCGGTCGGCGATCGCCAAGACCGGGAGTTTGGTCAGTCGCGAATAGAGCTTGTTGATCGGGTCGCGCGTGAACAGCTGCGTCGAGAGAAAGACCAGCGGTGCGTAGCGTGCGCCTGGCTGGTGCGAGGTGGCGTAGGCGTAGTCGATCAGTTCCTGTGGTGGCTCGCCGCCGAAGGACTTGCCGAGGTAATGGCGGATGCTCCGCTTGGAGGCCACCAGGTCATACAGTCTTTGGCTCCAGAGTCGGACTCCGAGCAGCCCGTGCAGGCCCTGGCCGACCACTAGCGGCGGCATGCCACGGGCGGAGAAGCCGGTCGGCGAGATCAGCACCAAGGAGGCAACGCTGGCCGGGGAGCCGAGCGCCGCGCGTGCGGCGAATTCCGCACTCAACGAGAGCGCCAACAGGTCAGCCGGCGCCTGGACCACCTCCTCGAGCAGGACGCGGATCGCATTTGCATACAACTCGGGAGAATAGGCGCGATCACTGCGCTCGGAATGGCCAAAGCCGGGCAGGTCGATGCTGTAGACTGGCCGCGTGCTGGCATAATGCTCGAAGATCGGCTTGACCTCGTAGCTGCTCGGGGCCGCGTTGATGCTGTGCACCAGAACCAGCGGACGGCCCTCTCCGCGTAGGTCTTGATAGTAGGCGATGCGACCGGCCTGCGCGGTATGAATCTGCTCACGCCGCGCATCGAGCGCCTCGGGCAGGGGTACGGGCTGGAGGGGTTGACTCATGGCAGGGAGACGCCTTGTCGGAGGGTGGCAAGCGGTCGACTTCGGCGAGAAGTCGGAAAACTGACCAGAGAAAGCGGATAGGATACGCGCGCCGCTCAAGACTGTCCCTGTTAACCGAGGAGCTTCCTGATGAACCCGGAAAAGGTTGTCTTTGGATTCTTCATCCTGCTCGCGCTCACCCTGAACTTTGGCTTTGTCTACGGCGAGATCGACAATTTCGACCATCACCACCCTTGGGAATACGCGGTGGTGTTGGTGGTGAATCTGATCGCGACCGTGCTCAAGCTCGGCGATCGCTCGCAGATGGGCGCGGTACTGTTGGCGACCAGCCTGGTCGCGATGCTGCAGTTGGTTGCCGGTGCGGTGCTCTGGACCGTTGCCGCCCATGCCTCGGCCGATGGCTTCACCGCGGGCGATCTCTCCAGCGTGGTCTCGCTGGCCGCGGGCGCCATGGTCGCCAATGTCGTCTCTGTGATTCTGCTGATCATCGAGACGACGATGCTGCGGCGCTGATCACCAGCCATGGCGTCGACGCGGGCGGGTCAGCCAGTGGATAGCATCATCTTCCTCATCCTGCGGCGGATGCGAGCGCCACTGCTGACGCTGATCATCATCTATTCGATCACGATCATCGGTCTGGTGCTCATCCCCGGGCGTAACCCGGATGGCAGCGTCTGGCACCTCAGCATCTTCCACGCCTTCTATTTCGTCAGCTATATGTCGACGACGATTGGCTTTGGCGAACTGCCGCAGGAGTTCAGCGATGCACAGCGCATCTGGGTAACGCTCTGTATCTATGCCACCGTGAGCGGCTGGCTGTATTCGGTCGGTTCGATGATCGGCTTGTTGCAGGACAAGGCGTTGCGCAGGACCATGGAAGAGCGTCGTTTCGCTCGCTATGTCGGACACATCAAGGAGGACTTCTATCTCGTCTGCGGTTACGGGCAGACCGGCAGCGGGCTGGTGCGAGCGCTGACCGAGCGTAATCAGCGCGCGGTGGTGCTTGACAATAATCCAGATCGAATCGATCTCCTGAAGCTGGAATCGCTGCACGAGTTTGTGCCGGCGCTCCGAGCTGATGTGCGCCGCCCTGATTCCCTGCTATTGGCGGGGCTGCGCAGCCCGTACTGTGCCGGCGTGCTGGCGCTGACCTCGTCGAACGAGGTAAACCTGAAGGTGGCCCTGGCCGCGAAGCTGATGCATCCCGATACCAAGGTGATCTGCCGGGCCGACTCGCATGATGTCGAGGCCAACATGGCCTCGTTTGGCACCGACCATATCTACGATCCCTTCGATATCTTTGCCCGCTATCTCAGCACCGCGATTGATTCACCCTGTCTCACCGCCTTGCACGACTGGCTTGGGCAGTTGAACAGCTCGATCCTGCCGGAGCCGATCTATCCGCCGGCTGATGGACTCTGGATCATCTGCGGCTATGGCCGGTTTGGCAAGGCGCTCACCTCTCAGCTCGCCGCACAGGGGGTCGAGCTGATCGTGGTCGAGATGGCGCCGGAGCGCACGGGCTTGCCACCGGGGTTGCTGATCAAGGGTCGCGGCACCGAGGCCGTGACGCTGGAACAGGCTGATATCCATCGTGCGGTCGGCATTGTTGCCGGGACGGATAACGACGCGAACAACCTGTCTATTATCATGACGGCCAAGGAGCTGAATCCCAACCTGTTCACGGTGGTGCGGGAGAATCAGCTCATGAATGAAGAGCTGTTCAAAGCAGTCAAGGCGGATATCCTGATGCACCCGAGTCTGATTGTGGCGCAGCGCATTCGCACCCTACTGAGCGCGCCCTTGCTCTCGGAGTTTGTCAGTCAGGCGGAAAAAGAGCGCGATAGCTGGTGTTGTGAGCTGGTCAGCCGGATCGTTGCGCTGGTCGAGGTGCGGCCACCGATTCTCTGGGAGCTGCGGTTTGGCGAAACCTTGGGTCAAGTCGTCAAGGCCCTCAACAGTCAGGGTCAGGAGCCCACCCTGGGGGATCTGCTGCGTGATCCGCGCAGTCGGGATGAGCCGTTGCAGGCCATCATCCTGCTGCACAAGCGCGGTGGCCACCATGCCGCGCTGCCTGATCTTGGCCAGCGGCTAGAGATTGGCGATCAGTTGCTGCTCTGTGGCCGCCCCGGCGCGCGTGATTGGATGCAGTGGACGCTCAATAATCCAGACGTGCTCAGCTATGTGGTGACCGGCGTCAGTCAGCCTCGGGGTAGCGTCTGGCGCTGGCTGGAGCAGTCTCTAAACCATCGCAACGAGGTGGCCTGAATGAACGATTTACTGCAGTGTCTCGACCGAGATCATCGCCGGCTTGAGCAACTGCTTGGCCTGCTCGAAGGCTTGCTGGATGAGTTCCGCGATGGGCTTGAGCCGGACTATGAGCTGATGTGTGAGCTGATGGAATACATGATCGACTACGCCGATCAAGTCCATCATCCGAGCGAAGACCTGATCTTTGAGCGGGTGCTGGCGCAAGAAGGCCCAGGGCATGCGGTGTTGCAGCAGCTGATGAAGCAGCATCAGGCGCTCGGGCAGATGAACCGGCGCTTCAAGGAGTCACTCGAGGGCATCGTGCACGAAGAGGTGCTGCGCCGGGATGATGTCGAGCGGCAGGGGCGAGCGCTGATCGGCCAGCACCGTGATCACATGCGGATTGAAGATGAGCAGGCGTTTCCATTGGCCGAGACCTGTCTGTCTGAGGCGGTCTGGGGTGAACTCTTGGCGGCTGCGCCTAAGGTTCAGGACCCGGTCTTCGGGCAGGATGATCCGTTGCGATTTCGCGCGATCTTGCGCCAACTTAAGGTTTCGCGCGAGGCCTGATGGGTTCGCCTCCTGTCGGCGACCCCCTTTACGGAGCCTAGCAATGGCCGATGGGATTAAGGAAAATTGCGCAATTCGGTTGAAACCCGGCTCGGCGCGCGCCAATCTGTGCAACTGGATAAGACGATCAGGGACCATCGCGCAACCCATGGGACTTCGATGAAATACAAAAGCGTCGTCGGCTTCGAGCACGACATGTCAGAGCACCTGGGCGTGCTGATGCTGAATCTTGGCACGCCAGAAGCGCCGACACCGACGGCCGTGCGCCGCTACTTGGCCGAATTTCTCAAAGATCCGCGGGTGGTCGAGATTCCACGGCCGATCTGGTGGCTGATCCTGCATGGGGTCATCTTGCGCGTGCGCCCAAGCCGCTCGGCCAAGGCCTATCAGGCGGTCTGGACCGACAAGGGCTCGCCCCTGCTGGATGTCGCGCGTCGGCAAGCCGCTGGGCTGCAGCCGATCCTGAGCGAGCGACTGGGGCAGCGGGTGCATGTTGAGCTTGGCATGCGTTACGGCAAGCCATCGGTCCCGGAAGCCCTGAATCGACTGAAGAGCTTGAATGTCCGTCGCTTGTTGGTGCTGCCGCTCTATCCACAATACTCGGCCACCACCACCGCCTCGACCTTCGATGCGGTCACTAACGAGCTGACCACTTGGCGTTGGCTGCCCGAGCTACGCTTCATCAACCATTATCACGACGAGCCGGGCTACATCGATGCCCTCTGCGACAGTATTCGCGCCGCTAGGGCTGAGAAGGGTGAGCCGGAGCGGCTGCTGTTCTCGTTCCACGGCATCCCCAAGCGTTACTTCATGGCCGGCGACCCCTACCACTGCCATTGTCATAAGACCGCGCGCTTGGTCGCCGAGCGCCTGGGGCTGGAGGATGACCGCTGGATGGTCTCGTTCCAATCGCGGGTGGGCCGCGATGAGTGGCTGCAGCCCTATACCGACGAGACGCTAAAGCTCTGGGGGGGGGATGGCGTCGAGAGTGTGCATGTGATCGCCCCTGGGTTCTCTGCGGATTGCCTCGAGACCCTAGAGGAGATCGATGTCGAGAATCGCGGTTACTTTATCGATGCCGGCGGCAAGGACTATCACTACATTCCTTGCCTGAACGATGATCCGGCGCATCTGCAGATGCTCGCTGGCCTGATCGAGCGCCATTGCGGCGGCTGGCCGGAGGTGGAGCGGCTGGCCCAGGCGCAGGCGGCCTGATCGCCGATCCAGATGGTCTCTCGGCGCAGCAAACCTGCCGCGCCACCGATGGCGAAGCGCGTTCGGGGCACGGCCTCCGCGGGAGTGCAGCGCCAGCTCGGGCTCGCTGCCGCGCTCAGTGCTGTGGGTGGGCGCGCTGTTGATCGCACAGCGGATGGTCGCTGCATTGCAAACCCGGTCGACGTCCGCACCTGAGTCGGCAGATGAACGTCTCACGCGCATGGCGTCGCGCCCACCCCGGCGGATCGACCCTGCGCGATTCACGCTAAGCCGTTACGGAGTTGCCTGACCAATGGAACAGCATCCGCTGCCGACCGAGATCAACCTGCACCAGAAATCCCGCATCCTCGAGATCGCCTACGACGACGGTGCGCGCTTCCGACTGCCCTGCGAATACCTGCGCGTCTATTCGCCCTCTGCCGAGGTGCGCGGCCATACACCGGACCAAGCCAAGCTGCAGGTTGGCAAGGAGGAGGTCAACATCACCGATCTGCAGCAGATCGGCAGCTACGCGGTGAAGATCGTCTTCGACGACAACCACCGCTCTGGCCTCTACGACTGGCAGTACCTGTACAAGCTCGGACGCGGCTGGCAGCCGTTGTGGTTGGATTATCTGAGCCGACTCAACGATGTTGGCCGCAAGCGCACGGCGCCGGACCCGTTTGAGGTGCTGCGCGAGCGAGGGGAGGCGCCATCCGAGCTGCCGGTGGCGAATACCGCAGCCTGATGCGCATCAAACCCTGAAGTTGCGGGCGCCTGTTTCAGGTTGAGTCGGGTGTATCCGACAGGATGTAGCTCAGATCAAGCTCGATCTCGTCGAACGGCGGGATTCGTGCCCGCCGATGCTGGTCGACCGTTGCGATGACGCGATAACGACCAGCCTCCAACTGGTGAGCGACCAGCTTGCCGTCCTCCGGCCAGATGAGCCAGTAATAGGGCACCTGATGGCGCTGTAAGAGCAGCGGAATCTGTTGCGTGTCTTTTCGCTCATGGCCGGGCGAGATGATCTCGCAAACCCAATCGGGCGGCAGATCGATCAAGCCACTGGGCAGGCACGGCAACCTGGCCTTGCGCCACCCGGCTAGGTCATGGGCGGGACACTCGTGCGGCTCGTAGGCAACGCTGGCCTCAGTAAGAATCCACCAACCATCGGGCCCGGAGCGGCGATTGAAGGGTCCGAGCTCTTCGCGCGTATTGCCCTGGGCGCGGGCATGAAACGCCCGCGTCATCGGACGACGGACGATCTCACCGCTGATCAGCTCCAACTGATCATCGGCCTGATCATCGGCGCTCAGCATGAGATCATCAATGGTTGCGAGCTTCAGGGCTTCCACGGATACACCTTCAACCGTCCACCTGTTGAGAACGCTGCGGCTCAGCGGCCGCGTCGCCGACCAGCCACGCGCAACCGCAGGGCATTCAACTTGATGAAGCCGGTAGCGTCGCCCTGATCGTAGGCGCCGGCATCGTCCTCGAAGGTCGCGATGGACTCATCGAACAGGCTGTCGGTCTCCGATTGGCGGCCGACCACTAGCACATTGCCCTTGTACAGCTTGAGCCGAACCTGGCCGTTGACCAGGCGCTGGCTCTCGTCGATCGCGGCCTGCAGCATCATCCGCTCGGGGCTGAACCAATAGCCGTTGTAGATCAGCGTGGCATAGCGCGGCATCAACTCGTCTTTCAGGTGCGCGGCCTCGCGGTCGAGGGTTAAAGATTCCATCGCCCGATGCGCCTTGAGCATGATGGTGCCGCCGGGGGTCTCGTAGCAGCCGCGCGACTTCATGCCAACGTAGCGGTTCTCGACGATGTCGGCGCGGCCGATGCCGTGCTCGCCGCCGATGCGATTCAACTCGGTGAGGACCTCGGCGGGGGACATCGGCTTGCCGTCAATGGCGGTGATGTCGCCGGCGCGATAGGTCAGCTCGATCTCCTGCGGGGTGTTGGGTGCATCGACGGGGTCGCGCGTCCAGCGCCACATGCCCGCGCCCGGCTCGACCCAGGGATCTTCCAGATCATAGCCCTCGTAGGAGATGTGCAGCAGGTTGGCGTCCATCGAGTAGGGCGATTTGGTGCCGTCGCGCTTCTGCTCGACCGGCACGCCGTGCTCGGCCGCGTAGGTCATCAGCTTCTCGCGTGAGAGCAGGTCCCATTCGCGCCAGGGCGCGATGATCTTGATGTCGGGTTTCAGCGCCAGTGCGTTGATCTCGAAGCGGACCTGATCGTTGCCCTTGCCGGTGGCGCCGTGGCTGATGGTGTCGGCGCCGGTCTCGGTGGCGATCTCGACCAGGCGCTTGGCGATCAGCGGCCGCGCGATCGAGGTGCCGAGCAGGTATTCGCCCTCGTAGATGGCGTTAGCGCGGAACATCGGATAGACGAAGTCGCGCACGAACTCTTCGCGCAGGTCTTCGATGTAGATCTCTTTGATGCCAGCGGCCTCGGCCTTGGCGCGGGCCGGCTCGACCTCCTCACCCTGGCCGATATCGGCGGTGAAGGTGACCACCTCGCAGCCATATTCCTCCTGCAGCCAGGTCAGGATCACCGAGGTATCGAGGCCGCCGGAGTAGGCGAGGACGACCTTGTTCACGGAATCGCGGGGCATGAAAAACTCCTAGTCTCAGTTTGAAGTCTGGTCTTGAAGGGTGTTTACCGATGACCTCCCGGCCTGAGGGCAAGGGGCTGGCAGGCATCGGCAAGTCGGAAATCGATCGCCGCTTAGGGTGGCCGCTTGTAGGGCGCAGTATACGCATTCGCGGTGGCTTGCTGAGTTCAGCAACAGGCTTTAGAGGGTCGACTGCAGCGGAGGGAGAGTTTCACCAGATCTTCATCACATGTGCATCCTCTCGCAACAAACACGCGAGACCATGGCCGGCACGTTATTTTACTGGGGCCTGAGCAGCATGAGCCAGGTAACACATCTACGGCCGTTGAAGTACCGGAGCATTTGGATCTCGGACGTCCATCTCGGGTTTCGCGGCTGCCAAGCCGAGTTCTTGCTCGATTTTCTGCAAGCGACTGACTGTAAGCAACTGTATCTGGTCGGCGACATCATCGATGTTTGGGCGATGAAGAGCGGTCTGTTCTGGCCGCAGACGCACAACAATGTGGTGCGGGCGATCTTGGACAAGGCGCGTGATGGCACTGAGGTAGTCTATGTGCCGGGCAATCACGACGAGATCCTGCGCGACCACCTGGGCTCTGAGTACGGTCAGGTGAAGCTGCGCGATGAGCTGGTGCATACCACCGCCGATGGCCGACAGTTCTTGATCATGCACGGTGATAAGTTCGATCAGGTGGTGCAGAGCGGGCGCTGGCTGGCGATGCTCGGTTCGCGGCTCTACGATCTGCTGCTCTCGGCCAATCATCGGTTGAATGCCTTGCGGCGGCGGTTTGGCTTCGGCTACTGGTCGCTGGCGGCCTATCTGAAGCACCGGGTCAAGGACGCCGTCAACTATATCGGCAACTTTGAACAGGCGGTGGCCGAGGAGGCACGGCGGCGTGATGTCGACGGCATGATCTGTGGTCATATCCATCATGCCGAGATCCGTGACATCGAGGGCGTGACCTACTGCAACTGTGGCGATTGGGTCGAGAGCTGCACGGCGCTGGTCGAGCATCACGACGGCACCATCGAATTGTTGCGCTGGACCGACGCGCAGCAGGTGCTGACCTCGGAGCAGCCGCTGGCACAGCCCGAGCCGGTTTCTCGTCCTGCCGCTGCTGCCGTGGCGGCTATGGTCGCGCGCGCCGGCTAGTCTTGATCTTTCGGGGACATCAGTCGGGCAGGCTGTTGAGATAACGCTGCCAGTCGAATGCCGGGCCTGGGTCCGTCTTGCGACCCGGAGCAATCTGCTCATGACCGGTGATCCGGTCGCGGGTGATGGCCGGATAGCGAGCGCGGATCAGTTGTGTCGCCTCCGCAAGCCGCTCGTACTGAGCGTCCGAAAAGGCGACATCATCCGCTCCCTCTAGCTCAATGCCGATGCTGTAGTCGTTGCACGCTGGGCGACCTCGGAACGACGAGCGTCCTGCATGCCAAGCGCGGCGTCCAAGCGCAACGAACTGGAGCAACTCCCCATCCCTTCGGATGAGTAGATGTGCCGAGACTCGGAGCCCAGCAATGCTGGCAAAGAAGGGGTCGGCGCTCGGGGCGAGCTGATTCAGGAACAACTGTTCGATCCAAGGGCCGCCAAACTGCCTTGGAGGCAAGCTGATATTGTGAATGACCAGTAGGTCGGGCTCGACGCCCTCTGGCCGCTGGTCGGCATTCGGAGAGGGTATCCAACCTGCGATGCTCAGTCTTCCGGCATCGTCGATCCTGGGTGTGATCAAAGTGCTCATCCTCTCATCCGCCCATCCGCTTATTCACATCGTTCAGTCATCGCCTAAAGTGCAAACGATGGGAGAGAATAAGGGTTGCGCGCAGGCCTAGGGCAGGGGCGCAAGCAGGACGCAGCCTGGCTCATCGATCCGCTGTGTTCGCCTATTCTATGCGTTGAGGAGCTGATTTGATGACCACCGCTGTGCCTACTCCCGACCCGAGTGCGGACTCATTGTCGCACCATCTTCCACCAGCGGCGCTGATCGAAGCGCAGGTGCGGGATGCTTTGATGGAGGATCTGGGCGATGGCGATCTGACCGCTCAGCTGTTGCCGGCGGATGCCAGAGCGGCCGCTGAGGTCATCACGCGCGATGATGCGGTGCTATGCGGTACTGCTTGGTTCGATCAGGTTTTCCGACAGCTCGACCCGCAGATCTCGATCCAGTGGCAGGCGCGGGATGGTGAACGGGTACTTCCCGGGCAGCAGCTCTGTTCACTGTGTGGGAGTTTGCGCCCACTCCTGACCGGCGAGCGAACTGCGCTGAACTATCTGCAACTGCTCTCCGGCACAGCAACCCGTGCCCGGCGCTATGCCGATGCTGTGGCGGGGTTACCGGTGCGCATCCTGGACACCCGCAAGACGCTGCCAGGGCTGCGGCGCCAGCAGAAATATGCGGTGCTCTGTGGTGGCTGTGATAACCATCGGATGGGCCTCTTCGATGCCATCTTGATCAAAGAGAACCACATCCGTGCGGCGGGCTCGATCCGCGCGGCGATTGCAGCGGCGCGTCGACTGGCGAATGGGGCGCCGGTTGAGATCGAGGTCGAATCCTTGGATGAGCTCAGCGAGGCCTTGGGTGCGGGGGTCGAACGTGTGCTGCTGGATAACTTTGGCTTGCCGGAGCTGCGTCGGGCGGTGGAGCTGACGGCCGGGCGTTCGAGACTGGAGGCTTCTGGCGGCATCACTCGCGACCGGCTTCGCGTGATCGCAGAGACCGGGGTCGACGATATCTCCGTTGGCGGTCTAACGAAGCACGTGGAGGCGGTCGACCTCTCCATGCGTCTGCTCTTGCCTTAGGTTTCAAGCGCAGCTGGGGCGGCTGTAGCTGGGGCTGTTGGTGTCGCCTATCGCAAGGAGGAGCGGAATAGGGATTAGCAATTGTCAATTTTAGAAAACGCTAATATAATAATTTCCGTTGTCGCATGAAACGCGGCGACGCTTGCAACCCAGATAAATCGAATTCGGAGAATAGAAATGAAAAAGCTTGCTACTGCCGCAGCCGTTGCCGCGCTTCTTGGTGTGTCCGCTTCTGCCAGCGCATGGTGGGGTGGTCCTGGCTACGGCGGCCCGGGCTATGGCAATGGCTGGGGCGACGGGATGGGCGACATGTTCAGCGATATGCTCGGCGATGGCTACGGCGACTTCAACATGAGCATGAGCGGCGGCGGTCGTGGTTACGGTCGTGGGCGTGGTTACGGCTATGGCCGCGGTGACGGTTACGGCTATGGTAACCCCTACTACGGCGGCTACGGCGCTCCCTACTATGGTGCTCCTTATGGCGCCCCTTATGGTGCTGCCCCCTATGCGGCTCCTTACGGCGCAGCGCCTTACGGTGCCCCAGCTGCTCCGGCAGCCCCTGAAGCCAAATAAGCAGAGTTAAGTCTCTCGCCAAAGGCGTCGAGTCCGGCGGCCTGCCTCCAAAGTTGGGGGTGGCCGGCGGATTTTTTTTGTGTCCGACTAGGCGACCAATAGCAAGCTGCTGTAGGCGAGGCCGAGGCCAACGGCGAATGCAACAATCACATCCGTTGGATAGTGCAAGCCAAGTACCACGCGTGACATGGCGACGAGGAGCGTGAACGGCACCAAGAGCCAGCCGAGCTGTGGATAGTAGAAGAGCGCGATGGTCGAGAAGTTGACTGCGTGCAGGGTATGCCCGGATGGGAAACTGTAGCGGTCCAAGGGTGGGACGCTGGCGGCGATGTCTGCCGCGTAGTGACAAGGTCGTATCCGTCTGGTGCGGCCCTTGAGGCTTTTGTAAAGCACCAAGGCTACGCCGCTCATCAAGAGCATGTGCAGCGCCGCCTCAAGGCCATCGAGCCCATCAACGATCGGTAGGACGACCATCAGGCTGTACCAAAAGAGGCCGTTTCCGAGCCGGCTGATCAACGCGAAGGGATGCAGCAGCCAAGGGCGTTGATGGGCACGGCTCCAACGCCGACAGACGGGGGTCTCTAACTCATTCAGCAGTCGCAGGAATGGGTTCATGGCGCTCACCCTGGTTGCTGGTGCAGCCGATCACAGCGTAAAGATGATGTTCAAGGTCGCTGATGACTCGGTCCCAGCTCAGCGACTCCGCGGTTCGCCGGGCTTCTTGCCCAAACTGTCGCAGCCGCGTGCGATCACTCGCGGCCTGTTCGGCGCGCAGCAAAAAGGCCGCGCGATCGTCCAGCGCGACACTATAGCCGTTTCGGCCATCCTGCAGATGCTCGCGAGCGGCTGCATAGTCGAACGCGAGGGTGGCGACCCCGCTGGCTAAGGCTTCGGTGAGTACATTGCCGAAGGTCTCGGTGAGACTTGGAAAGACAAACAAGTCGGCCGAGGCATAGTGCGCGGCCAGTTCCTCCCCAACCTTGGCGCCGGTGTAGACGTAGTCAGGGTGTTGGCGGCGCAGGTGCGCTAGCTCAGGGCCATCGCCGACCAGGACGCAGCGGCTATCCGGTTGAGTGCCACGAATACGATCAAAGGCCTCGATGGCCAGATCGACATGTTTCTCGGCGGCGATGCGGCCCACATAAAGTGCAACGAGCGTCTCATCGCTGCAGCCCCAGGAGGCGCGCAAAGCGAGATTCCGGTATCTGGGTGAAAACCGCTCGGTATCGACGCCACGGCTGAGTATGTGCAGATTTTCAAATCCGGCGCTTGCCAGCTCCTGAAGCAAGGCGCGGGTTGGCACCAGGGTTGCGCCAGAGCGATTGTGAAAGCGCCTGAGCAGGCTGATGATCGGCTTCATCAGGAGGCCAACACCGTAATGGCTGCAGTACTGCTGGAACTGGGTGTGGAATCCAGTCAGGGTGGGTATGCCTAGCTGTGTGGCGGCCTTCAGTGCCGAATGACCAAGCGGACCTTCAGTTGCTATGTAGACAGCGTCTGGACCTGTTTCGCGCCAGCGACGTTGTATAACCCTAAAGGCTGGCAGGCCAAAGCGCAGGCCGCGATAGCCTGGTAAGGGCAGACCGCTGACAAGTAGCGCGTTTGGCGGTGGATTGTTGGACTGATCCGCCGGTTGGCGCGGACGGATCAGGCTGACCTGGTGTCCCTTTCGCTCCAGCCCGCGCGCGAGCTGTGCCATGGTATTGGCGACGCCATTGATCTCGGGCGGATAGGTTTCGGTCACCAGCGCGACATGGAGTCTGGGCTGCGCCTCCGTCGGTCTCTGATCCTGAACGCTGCCGTTGCCTGCGCTCACTGGGTTGCGACCTCCGACCCGCGACGCTTGGCGGTTGCTCGGGCCACGATGGGCACCTCGAGCGCCTCAGCGATCTGCTGCTCGCATTGGGTTGTCAGTTTGCGTCGATCCATGCCTGCGCTGACGATGGGCGTGAGGAAGTGCACGCTTGCCTCCGTGGTGGTCCGGCGCAGCACACGCCAAACGCTCGGGATTAATGCATCGTCATCGATGAATGGGGCGATCAGGTCGGGCTCGGTATTGGTTCCATAGCGAATCGCGACCGGCTGCACGTCAATGCCCGGCTGTTGTCCCGCGGCGAGGAGCCTGGGATAGAAGCCACGCAGCTGCCGGCCATCGCTGGTCGTGCCCTCGGCGAAGATCACCACGGGTCGTTGCTCGCGCAGGCGTTGCTCGATGCGTTGGATGAGATCCGCGGTTTGATTGCCGCCACGCGCTATGAAGAGGGTACCCACTTGCGCGGCCATCCAGCCGATCAAGGGCCAGCGGCGAACCTCAGCCTTGGAGAGGAAGCCAATGGGCCCGAGTGAGCCGAGCACGGCGATGTCGAGCCAAGAGATGTGGTTGGCGACGATCAGCGCGCTCTTAGCTTGTTGGCCTTCGACGCGGATGCGCAGGCCGAGGATCGGCGAGACGCCTTGAAACCACCACTGAATGATCGCGGGCGCCGATGCCACGGAGCCGCCAAGTCGGCGCCAAATGGCGATGCCAAGCAGGATGGCGGCGCCGAGCAGATGAAAGCCCAATAGCGCAAGGAAGCGAGCGCTGGCGCGTAGATGCGGTCGGATGTTGTTGGACATTGATCAGGCCTAGAGGGTCACCCTTGGAGAGTTACATCTTTATGGAGTCGCTACTATATGCTCACATCTAGAGAGTCCCGCCTAGAGGTTCAGGGCTAGATCCGCTCCAAGAAATGTCGCGCATAACTGGGATTGACTGAGCGCATGTCGAGCAGCATGAGGACGTCAGCGACCTCAAAATCCGGATCTCGACAGGGTTCACCACAGGCAAGGGCGCCCAAACGGACATAGCCTTTGAGTAATGCTGGGAGCGGCGCATCGAGGATCTCTGTCAGATTACCGCCTGTTTGTAGTGGGACTCGCGGTATGACTTGAAATGCCTTCGGCGCCATGGCCTGTCGGCGCAGGCGGTTCATGATGGCGGCGGCCTGGCAGTCGTTCTCGCCTAGGGGGACGCTTGCGCAGCCGAAGAGGTAGTCGACCCGGTGCTGCTGGATGTAATGCGCCACGCCGGACCACAGCACCGCGATGACCGAGCCGTGACGGCATTCAGGTGAGACACAGGTTCGGCCAAGCTCCAACAACTGGCCGGGCAACGAGGGGATGGCGCCTAGCTCGAACTCGCTCTCGGAATAGAAACGGCCGATGCGCTCGGCGCCCTGGGTGCTGAGCAGTCGGGTGCAGCCGACGACGCGTTTGGTCTTGGTCTCGCGCACCAACAGATGCTCGCAGAAGGCGTCGAACTCATCGGCATCCAGTCCATGCTCGCCAGCCTTGAGCTTAGCGCCAAGCTCTTCACCAAAGACCTGATAGCGCAACGCTTGTGCCTCTCGAACCGCTTGTGGGGAATCGGCCAGCTCAGCGAAAAGACGCTCACCGCGTTTGATACTCAGCGCAGATGCACTCGCTCCCATGTTCTCTCCGACCATCGCAACGGGGTAACTTCTCAGTTTAACGAAGGCGCATGTCGATCCGGTGGCCTTGCTGTGACGGATCAATGACAACTACTGGCAGTGCTCTGTTGTCAGTCGCGCAGTGATCGGATCGGCCAACCGCGCTCGCGGGCAATGGCAGCCAGGCGCTCATCAGGGTCGATGGCGACCGGAACCTCTACTGTTTCGAGCAGTGGCAGGTCGTTAATCGAGTCGCTGTAGAAGACGCTTCCGCGCAAGCTTTCGGCATGGTTGGCGGCATGGGTGGTTAGCCACTGGCGAAGACGCTCAACCTTGCCCTCGCGAAAGGCCGGTGGCCCGACGATCTCTCCGGTATAGCGGCCATTGTGGATGGCGGGCTCGGTGGCAATCAGGTGATCGATGCCGAAACCTGCCGCAATGGGTGCGGTGACAAAGGCATTGGTTGCGGTAATGATCATGAGGGTATCACCCATGCTTCGATGTTGCTCGACGAGGGCCTTTGCCGCGGGCAGCATGATTGGCTCGATGCGTTCACGAACAAAGGCATCCCGCCACTGCTCGAGCTGCTCGCGCGGATGCTGGCTGAGAGGGGCGAGCGAGAAGCGTAGAAAAGCATCGATATCGAGCTGACCGGTGCGGTAATCATCATAGAACTGTTGGTTGGCGCGCTCGTAATGCTCAGCGTCGACGACACCGAGGTCGACCAGATGGCGCCCCCAGAGATAATCCGAATCCCCGCCGAGTAGCGTATTGTCGAGGTCGAAGAGGGCAAGAGGCATGGTTAGGCTCGGAATTTAGGCTCAGAAAGCGTCTTGGTATTAACCGCGATTATCCCAGTTTCGGCCGGCCTTAGCGCGATTTTGACGCTCGCTTGGCTCGATACTGCCAGCGCTCAGTCTGATTCGGGCGCTATGCTCAAGAAGCTCAAGCGCACAAACTGAGCATACAGGCTGAGCGTACAGACGTGCCGTTTTGGGATAGGCGATGTCTCGATGGCCCTTCACAGGATTTGAAGCCGCTGGGCAGATTGTGGAAGAATGCCAACGAAAGTCAAAAAGGTACAGCAACTTGATCGACGGGGACGGTTTCCGGCCAAACGTCGGCATTATCTTGAGCAATGCAGACCGCCGCCTGTTCTGGGGGCGTCGGGTCGGGCAAAATGCGTGGCAGTTTCCGCAGGGCGGTATCAAGTCCGACGAGACACCGCTTGAGGCCATGTATCGGGAGCTCGAGGAGGAGGTTGGCCTGCTGCCGGGGCATGTGACAGTCCTGGGCTGCACCAGAGGCTGGCTGCGCTACCGCTTGCCAAAACGATTTATTCGGCGCCACTGCGGTCCGATCTGCATCGGCCAAAAGCAGGTCTGGTACATGCTACGGGTGCACTGCGGTGAAGGTGATTTCTGTCTCGATCGGAGCGAGAAGCCTGAATTCGACGCTTGGCGCTGGGTGCGCTACTGGTATCCGGTTCAGGATGTGGTCTATTTCAAGCGTCGTGTCTACGAGCGCGCCTTGCAGGAATTGGCGCCGCTGCTCTATCCAGATGGTGTGCCAGCCTATGATGTCGCCTCCGCGCAGATCCACCAAAGCAGCCGCGGATATCTACGCCAGCGGCGGCGCTAATAGGGGTCTGTTATCGAGCCGTTGCTGAGTTGCTGGGGACCAGCGGGAGTCCCTTGCCTGGGTTCAAAATAGCGCTCGGATCAAACTGAGCCTTGATGGCGCGCATCAGCGCGAGCGCGGGGGGATCGATCTCGCGGTCGACGAAGTCGCGCTTCTCGAGTCCGACGCCGTGCTCGCCGGAGAGCGTGCCGCCGAGGGCGACGACGCAATCGAAGACGCCGGCCAGGCAGTCTGCCGCGCGCGCCATCTCGTCAGCGTCATCCGGATTGACCAGTAGGTTGACGTGGATATTACCGTTGCCGGCATGGCCAAAGTTGACAATGCGGATACGATATGTGTCCGCGAGCTGTTCCAGCGCATCGATAAAGGTCGCGATCCTGGAGACGGGCACAACGACGTCTTCATTGATCTTTTTCGGCGCGACATGCCGCAGCGCCGGTGAGAGGGCCTTGCGGGTGCGCCAGAGTGCGGCGATTTGCTCCTGATCGCGGGCGACGCTCAGATCGAGCAGACCAGGATTGCGTGCCGCTGAGGCGACGGCATCCGCGGCGGCTGAGACGCAATCCGCCGGTCCGTCGACCTCGATCATCAGTAGCGCGCCGGTGTCGGCGCTGACGCCGAGATCGGAGTATTGGCGCACCATGTCGATC
The DNA here is from genome assembly GCF_034860625.1 of Lamprobacter sp. Classification (NCBI taxonomy): domain Bacteria; kingdom Pseudomonadati; phylum Pseudomonadota; class Gammaproteobacteria; order Chromatiales; family Chromatiaceae; genus Lamprobacter; species Lamprobacter sp. The sequence continues at coordinate 14,268 of NZ_JAYESN010000034.1, read as the reverse complement.
GCGGCCGCATCCATGAACTCCAGCGCGCAGGGGGTGATGGGTTGCGCCATGATCGCCGCGACCGCATCAGCGGCGGCGTGAATATGGCGATAGGTGGCGCGCAGCGTCTGCTTCGCCTCGGCGACCGGGGTCAGCTTCAGGGTGGCCTCGGTGATCAGAGCCAAGGTTCCCTCGGAGCCGATGATCAGCCGTGTTAGATCATAGCCAACTACCCCCTTGGTGGTGAGCACACCGGTGCGAATGCGCTGTCCGCTGCCGGTCACCGCTGTGAGTCCCAGCGTGTTCTCGCGCGGCGTACCGTATTTCACCGCCCGCGGCCCCGCCGAGTTGTAGGCGAGGTTGCCGCCGATGGTGCAGACGGCAGCACTGGTGGGGTCGGGTGGCCAGAAGAAGCCGTATTCGCTTAAGGCCCGCTGTAGCGTTTCGTTGATCACGCCGGGCTCGACGATGGCGATTCGGTTTGCCGGATCGATCTGCAGGATGCGGTTCATGCGCTCGAAGGCGACGACGATACCACTGCGCTCCGGGACCGTGGCGCCGGTAGTGCCGGTGCCGAGCCCGCGCGCCGTGATGGGAAAGCCGTGCTGGTTCGCGAGTTGGACCAAGGCCTCGACCTGCGCCGCGCTGGTCACAAAGGCGACCGCCGCGGGCAGGCTCTGACGGCGACTATTATCGTAACCGTAAGGCCAGCAATCGCCTGGGTCGGTGAGCAGGGCTTCAGGGCCAACAATGGCCGCGAGGGCCTGAGTGACGGGCTTAGTCATGGCCATCAGCGGCAGTCCGGGCTGTCGAATGGGTCGTTGCTGAGCGACTCGACGCCGAAGTCGGCTCAATATACTCGAACAGCCTCACGACGCGGACGACACCCGGCAGTCGGCGCACGATCTCGGTGGTGGTGTCGGCCTCTTCACGCGTGACCAGTCCCATCAGATAAAGGATGCCATCTTCGGTGACAATCTTGACGCGTGTTGCGTCGAATCCCTGAATGCCCTTGCCACCACCGATCGCGATCTTGGCACGCGAGCTGATCAGTGCATCCTGACTCTGTTGGGCGAGTGAGATGCGCGGCCCGATGTGCACCTCGTTGAACACCTTGCTGACCTTCGGGATGCGACTCACGATCTCGGCGAACTGTTTTTTCACCCCAGGGGTGTCGGCCTGGCCGGTGAGCAGCACCTGATAATTGTAGCTGGTGATCGCGATGCGGCTTGCCCGTTCAATCTCGGGATTCTGGTAGAAGAGGTGCTTCGCTTTCAGCTCGATCATCTCGTCGTCGAGAATGGTTCCGGCTGTGCGGCGCTCATGGATCACGGACGCCCCGTAGGCGGTTCCGACCACGACCGCCGGTGCGCAGCCCTGCAGCAGCGGGGCAAGGCCGGCGGCCAGGGCGATCAGCAGCATGGGGAGCAGATTAAGCGCTGGCGTCAAAGGCATGACGAATCCATTGGATGGCGCCGGTGCCATCGATGGCGATGACGTCGAACCGGCAGGGCAGATGGATTGAATGGCGTTGCAGATAATAGGCTGCCGCCGCCGCGAGGCGAGCCTGTTTGCGCGGGTCTACGCTTGCCGCAGCGCCACCAAAACGGTCCGATGCGCGAAAGCGAACCTCGACAAACACCAGGGTGTCGCCGTCGCGCATCACTAAGTCCAGCTCGCCGCGCTTGCAGCGTACATTGCTGGCGACATGGCAGAGGCCTTGATCCTCCAAATAACGGCGCGCCTGTTGCTCTTGATAGTCGCCGAGCCGTTTACGCCAGGGCGTCGTCTTCTTGGTCAAGCCTGATACCTTGCCCTGCGTGCTCGTCGAGGGCTGCGCGCAGCCTCAATCGCCGTCGGCTTCTGGTGCGTCATCACTGATGCGCTCCAGGGTGACAATGCCAGAGCGGGTGAAGCGCGCCAGCGTTAATTGGCGGCGCACCTGGCCGCGCGCGTCGATGCTCAGCCCACCGGTCTCGCCAGGAAAGAAAGTCCCGGGTTGCTGGCTCATTTCGGTGACACGCGGGGCAAGCCGATAGGCATCGATCCCCATGGCATAGAGTCTTGCCAAGGGACCGCTGACGTCGCCCAGGGTTCCTTGCAGCGCCCGACGCGAGAGTTGATCGGAGCGTTGCTGGTCGAGCAGCCAAGGTATATCGACGAAATAGAGCCCAGCCAAGACAGGATCTTGGGCGCGATTGAAAGTGCCTTCATAGACGTGTGAGGTTGCGATGACGGGGCCTTTGACGCCCGACATCTGGAGCGCCTCCCAGAGTGCCGCTATGTTCTTCGTCGTGGCGACGAGGAACAGGACCTGCGCATCGCTGCCGGCCAGGGATTCAGCCGCGTCGCGAATCGCGCCGTAACTTGGCTGCGCGACCAGCGTGCCGCCCAATGCCCGCCACTGGCTGCGGAACGCATCGGCCATCCGGGCTCCCCAAGCGCTCTGCGGATAAACCAGTGCTGCGCGCTTGAGTCCGGCAGCGAAGGCATAATTGGCGACGTTGAAGGCCTCGTCTTCCGGAGCCAGTGAGAATTGGAAGAGGTTCTCTGGGGTTGCGCCGCTGATGCGGTTGAGAGCCAACGTCGGGACCGGCAATGCGCCCTGACTGGCAAGCGCGCTGACGGATGCCCGTTGTAGTGGCCCGATGACGAGGTTGGCGCCGTCCTCGATACGACTTGCATAGGCCGATGCGCTATCCGAGCCGAAGCTTAACTGAGGGCGAGTGCCACTGCGATCGGCCTGGTAAGCCGCCATGATGCCGTCTTTGATGGCGCCTCCCGCCGCCCCAAACTGGCCGCTGGTCGGCAACAGGACGAGTGCCTTGGTACCCTCCGCGTAGCCGCCGGCGAGCGTCGCGAAGTAAGCCCCGGCAAGCTCGGCCAACGCGGGATGGCCTGCGCGATTCTTGAGCTGCCATGCCTTGAGACTGGCATTGAGTTCGGGGCTGAGTCTGCTCTGCCCAGCGAGGATCGTTGCTAGTTCCGTCCAGCCGCGCATGCGCCCCTGGGAGGCCTTTTCGGCCTGCGCGAGACTGGCCTTATTCAGACTGGTCAGGGTGAACAGCAGCGAGACTTGGTTATCCAGGCGCGCTTTGGGTGAGTCGAGCAGCCGGTCTAGTTGGTCGAGCGTTTCAGCGGCACGAACGGGCGCTTTGCTCAGCCGATAAGCGGCCGCGAGGGAACCGAGATACTGCTGCTTCAGGTTTGCGGGCAGGGTGCCCTGGTTGACGCGATCGAGCGCGCTGATCGCGTCCTCCGCGCGTCCGCGACTCAGTGCGATATCGGCCTGCAGCAGCAGGGCGGCCTGGCGCTGCGATGCGGTGAGAGCCGCTTGATCGAGTGCGAGCAGGATACGGCTCGCACGCTGCACATCGCTCGCCTGCAGGAGTGTTCTTGCCGCTTCGAGTTCAAGTTGTTGACGCGCTGGCGGGGGTGTCGTCTCGGCGAGTGCAAGGTAGGCGTCGGCGGCCGCAACGGGTTGATGATCGCGCTCCAACCGACGAGCCTCGGCGAGTGCATTTGGCGGCAGGGTGTCAAGTAAGCGCTCAGCGTCTTTGACGGGGTCTATCGCGCAGCTAGCGATAAAACCGATGATGATGATCAACCCCAGAGCAATCCATTGCACGCCGGTACGGCTGCGTGCCTGGTCGTGAAGAGGCGGATGGTCTTGCTGGATGATGGCAGGCATCCGTTGTTGGAACGGCGAACCGGGGCGTTTAGGCATCATGCACTCCTGAGATGCAGGCGATGGGCTTGAGCGGCAGTGACATTACCAACCGCGCTCGCCTAGCATCGTGCGCAGATTGTTGTTGAGTGGCAGGCTGAAATCAGCGGTTGCTAGCACGAGGGCGTCGGCGCTTTTGACCACGCGCACGCTCATGTACACTTGATTTGAGCCCACTGCATAAGTCCCAATAAGAATTGAGTTCGCAGAATAGGCCTCGTTGAGGCGCTTGATCTCGCGCGTCAAGATAAGCTCACCGAGCTTTGCCTCTACGAAGAGACTGTCGCGCATCTTCACCTCCCGCATCTGGATGCCGGCCTGAGAGAGGGCCGAGGCGAAGAGCTCAGAGCTCATGCGGCCAAAAGTCGAAGATGCTCGCAGATCATTGATGTCAACGAAGGTGGCCGCGATCATCGGCGTATAGTGCTGCAACTGTGGATTGACGCTCACTAATCGGTTGGCGGCGGCCGTGATTTCAGCGGATAAGCTCGCCGGGTCATTGGCCCGTGCATGCCGTGCATGGGGGGCGCTCCAGAAAGACACGCTTGAAGCGGGCGCCCAAGGTTGAGTATCCCGCGCTTGAGGTGCATGTGCAGAGGGGCATCCAGCGAGCATCAAGGCGAACAAGAGCGTGACCAGACTGAGCCAGCCGCGCCTGAGATGTTCGATTGAAGATGGTTTCACCGCCGCATGCTCACCATTGATTATCCAGGGGAACACGGGTGACTGGTGGCGGTTTGGGGACCCGGTGAGGCGCATAGTGTCGGCGATCGCCCTGATTGATGTAGTAGATGTTGGATGACGAATAGAGGACGCGTTCGTTATCGGTGATCTTCGTGGTAATGATCACCTCCTCATCACTGACCGATGACCAACTCCCGCTGGTGACATCAGCGCCGACGACTGGGGGTATCAATGCCAGCGCCGCATTGCTCGATGGTGCCACGAGCACGGAGACACCCGAGGCAAAGGCGGCCAAGGTCATCGCCCCTGGGTAGGGGCGAATGAAGCCGCGATCGCTGTGGTTGATCACTTCGACATTGAAGTTGAGGGTTGCGGCGTGGCCTGGCCGATGCTTAATGATGGCGCCGCCCGAGACAAGTTCACTGGTGAGCAGCGATCGATAGCCACGGGCGAATTCACCGCTGGTGTGGTCGGTCTGCTCTGGCAGGTACAGCGGGATTGCTCTGAGATTAGGCTGCTGCAGAATGCCTTTCGCTTCATATTCGGCCAGTACCTGCCAATGATGGGCGGCTTGCATGCGTTGCTGCTCGCTGTAAGGGTAGGTTTTCGCCATGGGCACCTGGGCTGCATTGGTGTAAAAGCAGCCGCTCAGGACCAGGCTGATCCCACTGACAATGGCAAGAATGGCGAGTCGCGATAAGGCCACCAGCACCTCCAGTTGGCTGGGTCGAGAGCCCAGGTATCTGCGCCCGAGCCTCGCAGTCCCCTGCAGGAGGTGAGCGCGTTGTGCGGGCATCATGCACACTTGTGAGATAAAAACAACGAGGCCAACCGCTAGGGGGATGATTTGACAGGAATACTATACGTGGTCGCGACACCGATCGGCAATCGAGAGGATATTAGCTCACGGGCTAAGGCGGTGCTGGCCGAAGCAGATGTGATCGCCTGCGAAGACACCCGGCACAGCCGTCCTCTGCTCGCTGCTTTTGGTATCAGGGGCGAGCTATTGTCCTTTCACGAGCACAACGAGGATCAGGTAACGCCGCGTCTCTTGGCACGCCTGCTGGCCGGTGAGGCCGTGGCCTTGATCAGTGATGCCGGTACACCACTGATCAGCGATCCCGGATTCGTACTGGTGCGTGCGGCGCGCGAGCAAGGCGTTCGCGTTGAGCCGATCCCGGGGCCCTGTGCGGCGATCTGTGCGCTGTCGGCGGCTGGTCTGCCAAGCGATCGCTTCCTCTTTGTTGGGTTTCCACCACGCACCCGGGCGCAGCGGCTGGCCTGGTGTGAAGACTTTGTCAAGGAGCCCGGGACCATCATCTGTTACGAGAGTGGGCGCCGGGCTGCGGCGACCCTGGCCGATATGGCCGATGCGCTTGGCGCTGATCGACGTGCCGTGATTGCCCGCGAGCTGACCAAACGCTTCGAGACCTTTCTGGTGGATGGCCTTCAGGCGCTGTCCGAGCGCCTGGCCTCAAGCCCTGAACAGCAGCTTGGCGAACTGGTGATCCTCATCGAAGGTGATCTGCGCAGCGAGGATGAGCGTGATCGCGCCGAGCAATTGCGGGTGTTGGCACTGCTCGCAGCCGAGCTGCCGCTCAAGCAGGCCGCGGCCTTGACGGCGGCGATCACGGGCGGCGCGCGTAATCAGTTATACAAAGCGGCACTTGCTGCGCGTGACAAGACCGAAGCCTGATGAGCCATGAGGCTGGCTCCCTTGTCAGTGCGCAGGCAGTGCGCTGGTGCGCGCAAGCGCTCGTGCGCATAATTCGCAAATGAGTTCGTGCGAAAATGATCATGGTCAGCTGGACCCTGAGAGGCTAGACTGAATTTCGGGAGTCGGCCGGACAGTCGCGGCCTAGCGTATGCGCTAGGCGGAGGAAAGTCCGGGCTCCATCGGGCAGGGTGCCAGGTAACGCCTGGGGGGCGAGAGCCCACGGAAAGTGCCGCAGAAAACAAACCGCCAACCCCGCGCAAGCGGGCGGTAAGGGTGAAAAGGTGCGGTAAGAGCGCACCGCGTCCGTGGCAACACGCGATGGCAGGGTAAACCCCACCCGGAGCAAGACCAAATAGAGGAGCAAGCGGCTTAGGCTGCGACATGCGGCCCGCATGGGCTCCCGGGTAGGTCGCTTGAGGCGCGGAGTGATCCGCGTCCTAGATGAATGACTGTCCATGACAGAACCCGGCTTACAGGCCGGCTCCCGTTTTGTTCGTTCGCAGCGGCTGCCGCCGCAATGCGTTCACCTGACCCGCCCACCCTTGCCGATCTTGGCGCCTAAAGGGTCTTTTCGGTAGTCGTTCACTCGGGTACAATGGTGTGTTACGCCACGTGGAAATAGCCTCGTGCCCTGTCGGGCCGATGGACCGTGGCAGCGGTTTTTCTCAACGCGAGCATTTTGGATCAACAGCGATGGTCAAGATTCGACTCACCCGTGGCGGCGCGAAGAAGCGTCCCTTCTATCAGATCGTCGTCACCGACATGCGTAAGGCACGGGATGGTGGCTGCATCGAACGCCTGGGCTTTTTCAATCCCTGCGCAACCGGTGGTGAAAGCCGCTTACGCGTCGACCGCGCGCGCGCGCAGCATTGGCTTGACCAGGGCGCGCAGCCATCGGATCGCGTTGCAAAGCTGCTCAAGGATGCGGCCAAGGATGCCGAGACATCCGTTGCGGCTTAAGCACTGACGTTGATCGCTGCCGCGACCGGCTGCGAGCAAGGAATGATCGGGAGCGCCGATGCGTCGGCTCAGGCTGCACCCGGCAGCATCGTTCTTGGTCGCATCCTCGGCGTCTATGGTGTACGCGGCTGGCTAAAGGTCTTTTCAGAGACAAGTCCACTCGAGAATATCTTCAGCTACTCGCCTTGGCTGATTGATGGAGAGGAACAGCAGGTTGTCGCTTGGCGACCGCATGGTAAAGGACTCGTTGCGCAGCTGCGAGGTTATGACGACCGCGATCAAGCGCGGGCCTTGACCGGCAAGGCGATCTTGATCCGACGTGATCAATTGCCGCCGCCGTCGCCGGATGAATTCTACTGGATCGACCTGCAGGGGCTGAGGGTTGAGACACGCGAGGGCCTGTCGCTCGGGAAGGTGAGTCACTTGATCGAGACCGGCGCCAATGATGTCTTGGTGGTGCGAGGGGAACGAGAGCGCCTACTGCCCTTCGTCTGGGGTCAGTGCGTGCTCGATGTCGATTTCGACGCAGGCCGTTTGATGGTCGACTGGGACCCTGAGTTCTAGCGACCACGGCAGCAGCGCTGCCTGAGCAGGCGGAAGCGATGCGATTCGATATTATTACCCTGTTTCCGGCGCAATTCGCCGCGCTGACCGAAGAGGGAGTGGTCGCGAGGGCATTGCAGCGGCGGATCGCCAGTATCCATCTGCATACGCCGCGTGATTACACCCAGGATGCGCATCGCACCGTCGATGATCGTCCCTATGGCGGTGGGCCGGGAATGGTGATGCGTTATGCCCCGTTACGGCAAGCCCTTGAGGCAGCTAAGACCGAGGCCGCTGCCGAGGGGGTTCAGAGCCGCGTTGCCTACCTGTCTCCGCAGGGGCAGCGCCTGGATCAGCGGCAGATTGAGCGCATCAGTGCGGCCTCCGGCTGGGTGTTGCTCTCGGGTCGCTACGAGGGCGTGGATGAGCGACTGATCGAGGATTGTGTTGATGAGGAATGGTCGATTGGAGACTACGTCCTCAGTGGCGGCGAGCTTGCGGCTATGGTCGTGATGGACGCGGCAATCCGGCTCCTGCCGGGCGTGCTTGGACATGCGGATTCGGCGCGTCAGGATTCGCATTCCAATGGGTTGCTGGACTGCCCCCACTACACCCGACCGGAGAAACTTGGCGATCGCGGCGTGCCCGAGGTGCTGCTGAGCGGCGATCATCAGGCGATTGAGCGTTGGCGATTAAAGCAGGCTTTGGGACGCACCTGGCAGCGGCGTCCTGAGTTGTTGCAACATCGAGGCATGAGTGAGGTCGAGCAGCGATTGCTTGACGACTATCTTCAGGAGGCGTCACGGTCTCGGCCGCGCGTCGGATCGGAACAGAGTGAGTAACGACATGAGTAATATCATTCAGCAAATCGAGCAAGAGCAGATGCGCCCGTCGGTGCCTGAATTCGCGCCGGGCGACACCGTTGTCGTGCAGGTCCGCGTCAAGGAAGGCGATCGTGAGCGTTTGCAGGCCTTTGAGGGCGTCTGCATTGCCAAGCGCAATCGTGGGCTTAACTCGGCCTTCACGGTGCGCAAGATCTCGCACGGCGAGGGCGTGGAGCGTGTCTTCCAGACCCACAGCCCGTCCATCGCTGACATCATCGTCAAGCGTCGGGGCGATGTGCGTCGTGCAAAGCTCTATTATCTGCGTGGTCTTACCGGCAAGGCTGCCCGTATTAAAGAGAAGGTTTGACCTGCGCCTGGGGCGTTTGGCCCAACTGTGTCATCCGCGGTCTGGTTGATGATGTCTGGAAAAGGACAAGCCCATGAACCCTAGGTTTTCCGGCTTGTTTGGTCCCGCCGTCAACTGGAACGGCTATCGCTCATGACGGCGACCTTTTACTGGTACGACTACGAGACCTGGGGTAACGACCCCATGTTGGATTGGCCCTGTCAGTTCGCCGGGCTGCGCACCGATACCGACCTCAATGAAGTCGGCGAGCCGCTGGTCATCTTCGCGCGCCCGGCCACTGATCTGCTGCCGCAGCCAGAGGCCTGCTTGGTCACCGGCATTACGCCGGATCAGGCGCTTGAGCAAGGCATTCCCGAGGCCGAGTTTGCGCGCACTATCCAGCAAACGCTGGCCATGCCGGGCACCTGTTCGGTCGGCTATAACAGCCTGCGGTTCGACGATCGGATCAATCACTGGCTGTTCTACCGTAACCTGCTCGATCCCTATGCGCATGCCTGGCAGCACGGGAATTCGCGCTGGGATCTGATCGATGTCTTGCGTCTCGCGCATGCGCTGCGGCCAGAGGGCATCGAATGGCCCGAGCGCGAGCCTGGCGTGACCTCGTTCAAGCTCGAAGCGCTGACCGCGGCCAATGCCATTGAGCACGTTGGCGCCCACGATGCCTTGGCTGACGTGCGTGCAACCCTGGCCATGGCGCGACGGCTCAAGACCGTGCAGCCGCGATTGTTTGACTATGCGTTAACGCTGCGCAACAAGGTCCATGTGGCGGACCTGTTCGCGGCCGGCGAGCCATTGCTGCACGTCTCGCAGCGTTATCCAGCGGCCCAAGGCTGCATCGCGCCGGTGATCAAGGTAGCGGCGCACCCGAGCCAGAAGAATGCGGTGATCTGCTTCGATTTGCGCCAGGACCCGACGCAAATTCTGGATCTGGCGCCCGACGCGCTCCAACAGCGGTTGTTTTCACGCCGGGAGGATCTGCCCGAGGGGATTGAGCGCCTGCCGGTCAAGGGCGTCAAGATCAACGGGGCACCGATGCTGGCGCCGATAAAGACCCTAACGCCGCAGGCCGCAGAGCGCTGGCAGATCGATCCGGCACAGGTCGCCGCGCATGCGACCCGGGCGATCGAGCATCGCGGCGAGATTGCCGAGCGCCTACGTCAGGCCTATGCCGCGGAGCCGGCTCGGCAGGCGTCCACTGATCCTGAGCAGATGCTTTACACTGGCGGCTTTTTCTCGGATCGGGATCGGCGACTGATGGACCAACTCGTGGGCCTGAAACCATCTGAGCTGGCCGATGCGCAACCGCGGTTTGAAGACGCGCGCTTGCCGACCCTGCTCTTGCGGATGCGGGCGCGGAGCTGGCCTGAAACGCTCAGCGAGCCAGAGCGCGAAGATTGGGACGCCTGGCGCTTTGAGCGCTTAACCGAGCCTGATGCTGGCGCTTCGATCACCATCGACGCCTATGAGGCCAAGCTCGCCAACCTGCGCGCCGAGCGGAGTGCCGATGCACAGGCGCTCGCCATTCTCGACCGGCTCGCGCGCTGGGGCGAGCTAGTGATGACAGCAGAAGACATTTAATGCCATTTCGAGCCTCGAGATGGTTGCGGCAGCCGCTAGGATTGTTTATCCTAGGCGGTCTATCTTTTTACTGACGACTCGCTGGGAGCGACCGCCATGACAACCCAAAGCGCAAAGCCGGCTGAAGTTCGGCGAGCTTGGTACTTAATTGATGCCGAGGGCAAAACGCTTGGTCGGCTCGCCAGCGAGTGCGCGCGCCGTCTGCGCGGCAAGCATAAGCCCACCTACACCCCGCATGTCGATACTGGCGATTACCTAGTCATCGTCAATGCCGAGAAGGTGCGGGTGACTGGCAATAAGCTGTCGGACAAGATGTATTACCGGCACACCGGATACATCGGTAACTTGCGCTCGGCCAGCTTAGCGCAGATGCTGGATAAGCATCCGGAGCGGGTGATTCAATTTGCCGTGAAGGGCATGCTACCGCGCAATCCGCTCGGCCGCGCGATGATCAAGAAGATGAAGGTCTTCGCCGGGCCAAATCATCGCCATGCCGCGCAGCAGCCACAGCCGCTCGAGATCTAGCGATTCGCGCTGGAGTGTCCGGTAAAGGCGCTAAGCCATCCCCTAAAGACCTGTTTCTCGGAAACCAGACTCTCGGAAACCTGAACCATGGAAAAACAGTACGCCACAGGGCGTCGCAAAAGCTCTTCGGCGCGCGTGTTCCTGAGCACGGGCTCCGGGCAGATCAACGTCAATGGCCGCTCGCTCGATGAATACTTTGGCCGCGAGACCGCGCGGATGCTCGTCCGGCAAGCGCTTGAGGCGGTCGACATGGTCGATCGCATTGATATCAACGCGACCGTCGTCGGTGGTGGCTCGAGCGGACAGGCAGGCGCCATCCGCCACGGCATCGCACGCGCCCTAGTCGAGCACGACGAGCGCTTGCGTTCGCCGTTGCGCCGCGCTGGTTTCCTCACCCGCGACGCCCGTGAGGTTGAGCGCAAAAAGGTTGGTCTGCACAAGGCGCGTAAGCGTCCGCAGTTCTCCAAGCGTTAATCGGCGCATCGATCTTCGCTCCGAGTGTTTAGTAAGCTCAACACCTCGGTGTGAAGACGACTCATTTGGGGGATCGTCTAGCGGCAGGACTACGGACTCTGACTCCGTCAACCTAGGTTCGAATCCTAGTCCCCCAGCCATCTTAAAGCCCTTCTTCGGAAGGGTTTTTTTATGTCTTGAGCCTGCGATTACATAGGTGGCGAGACATGCCTGGGGCGGACCTGATCGAGGCTTAGTCGAGCGGGAGGCTAAGCCGTCGGCTTTTGCTGCTTGTCTGGCTTCGGTGATCTCGAGTGTCGTCGGCCCGCGGCGTGCCGGGCCGAGCGTCAATCTTTTAAACTGCGAAGTTCTTGGCAACAAACTCCCAGTTGATCTTGTCCCAGATCGCTTCGAGGTACTTCGGCCGCGCGTTGCGGTAGTCGACGTAGTAGGCGTGCTCCCAGACGTCGACGGTCAGGAGCGCGGTCTTGCCCTCGGTCAGCGGCGTGCCGGCGTTCGAGGTGTTCATGATCTCGACGCTGCCGTCGTCGTTCTTGACCAACCAGGTCCAGCCAGAGCCGAAGTTGGTGGCCGCTGATTGACTGAACTGTTTCTTGAACTCATCGAAGCTGCCGAACTTGGCGCTGATCGCGTCGGCCAGAGCACCACTCGGCTCGCCGCCGCCGGTGGGGCTGAGGCAGTTCCAGTAGAAGCTGTGATTCCAGACCTGGGCCGCATTGTTGAAGATGCCGCCGGATGCTGACTTGACGATCTCCTCAAGCGTTTTGCCCTCAAACTCGGTGCCGGGCACCAGGTTGTTGAGGTTGTTGACATAGGTCTGGTGATGCTTGCCGTAGTGGTAATCGATCGTCTCGGCCGAGATCACCGGCTCAAGAGCATTCTTCTCGTAAGGGAGTGGTGGAAGTTCGTGTGCCATACTGAGTCTCCTGGCGGTTGGGCTAGGGATGGGTGAATGAACTGCTTGCGACAAAAACGTAGGCCCGAGACAGGGGATATCAAGGGAATGCTGTTCGCGTCCGGTGAACTTGGTGTGGCGAAGCGCAGCCTGGAGAGGTGCCGAGCTTGGCCGCAAGCACAATAATGGCGGAGGACGCGAGCTCATGTGTGGTATCTGCGGAGAGCTGCGCTTCGATGGCAGGCCGGCAGACTTGGGCGCGATCGAGCGGATGATGCAGCGATTAGAGCCGCGTGGGCCGGATCATGGCGGCAGCTACAGCGATGGTGCCTTGGCCTTCGGGCATCGGCGGCTATCGATCATCGATCTCTCGGCGCGTTCGAATCAGCCGATGGTCGACCAGGGTCTGGGCCTCGCACTGGTCTTCAACGGCACGATTTACAATCACCCTGAGCTGCGTCGCGAGCTGCGCGACCGAGGTTATAGCTTCTTCTCGGATGGTGATACCGAGGTCATCCTCAAGGCCTGGCATGCCTGGGGCGAGGCCTGTGTCGAGCGTCTGCATGGGATGTTCGCGTTCGCGATCTGGGATACTAACCGGCATCAGCTCTTCCTCGCCCGCGATCGCTTCGGGATCAAGCCGCTCTACTGGAGCGAGTCCAATGGCCGGCTGCGCTTTGCCTCGACCACGCAGGCGCTGGTCGCCGCCGGCGGCGTCAGTGCGGGTATCGATCCGGTGGCGCTACACAACCTCTTCACGCTGCATGCTGTGGTGCCGGCGCCACGCACCATCCTCAGCGATGTACGCAAGCTGCCGCCGGCGCACTGGCTGCGCATCGAGGCCGGTGGGCGTCGCACCGAACAGCGCTACTGGCAGCTGGAGGCGACCCGCGGCACCACTGAGTCCGGATTGCCGACGAGCGATGACGAATGGATCGAGGCGATTCACGACGCGCTTGAGGCCGCGGTGCGCAAGCGTCGTGAGATCGCTGATGTGCCGGTCGGGGTCCTGCTCTCGGGCGGACTCGATTCGAGCCTGCTGGTCGCCTTGCTCGCCGAACACGGTGTTGGCGATCTGCATACCTTCTCGGTCGGCTTCGAAGATACCCCCGAGGAGGCCGGCAGCGAGTTCGAGTACTCGGACCAGGTCGTTGATTACTTTGGCACCCGGCATCATCGCTTTCGGGTGCCGAACGACGAGGTGCTGCGCCGGCTGCCGGAGGCCGTGGATGCGATGACCGAGCCGATGTTTGGGCAGGATGCGGTCGCCTTCTATCTGCTCGCTGAGCAGGTCTCGCGCGAGATCAAGGTGGTGCAGTCCGGTCAGGGCGCTGACGAGGTCTTCGGCGGCTACTTCTGGTACTCGCGCATCGCTGCGGAGACCCAGGGCGCGCCAGTCGATCGGCTGCGCCGCCATTATTTCGACCGCGATCAGGATGAGTACCTGCGGATGGTCGCCCCAGCCTATTCTGGGCCAGATTATACCGAAGCCATGATTGTGGAGCGGCTCGCCGAGCCAGGGGCCGATGAGGTCATCGATGCGGTGCTACGCCTGGATGTGACCACCTTGATCGTTGATGACCCTGTGAAGCGGGTCGACAACATGACCATGGCCTGGGGGTTGGAGGCTCGGGTGCCGTTCCTTGATCATCAATTGGTTGAGTTGGCGGCCCGTTGCCCGCCCGAGCTGCGCCTGCGCGATGGTGGCAAGTATCCGCTCAAAGCGATTGCACGGGGTCGGTTGCCAGATGCGGTGATCGACCGACCCAAGGGTTATTTCCCGATGCCAGCGCTGAAGTATGTGCGTGGCGCCTTCCTCGACTTCATGCGCGAGATTCTCAACGCGCAGGCCTGTCGTGAGCGAGGTCTCTATCGGCGCGAATACATTGACTGTCTCCTTGATGCCCCTGATCAGCATCACACCCGCATCCAGGGCAGCAAGCTCTGGCATCTTGCCCTGCTCGAGTATTGGCTGCAGCGCCATAGCGATGGGCG
>NZ_JAYESN010000033.1:0-47394 GCF_034860625.1 Lamprobacter sp. | reverse complement strand
GATGCTCGACAACGTCATCGACTACAACTTCTACAACGTGCCGCAAGCCCGCAATTCCAACCTGCGCCACCGTCCGGTCGGGCTGGGCCTGATGGGCTTTCAGGATGCGCTCTACGAACTGCGCATCCCCTATGCCAGCCAAGACGCGGTGCGCTTCGCCGATCACAGCATGGAGGCGCTGAGCTACTACGCCATCGAGGCCAGCAGCGATCTCGCCGCTGAGCGCGGGCGCTATCAGAGCTTCGACGGCAGCCTCTGGAGCCAGGGCATCCTGCCCATCGACAGCATCCAGCGCCTGGCCGAGGGCCGCGGCGGCTACCTGGAGATGGACAGCAGCACCACGCTGGACTGGAACGGCCTGCGCGAGCGGGTGCAGACCATCGGCATGCGCAACAGCAACTGTCTGGCCATCGCGCCGACCGCGACCATCAGCAACATCGTCGGCGTCAGCCAATCGATCGAGCCGACCTATCAAAACCTGTTCGTCAAATCCAACCTCTCGGGCGAATTCACCGTCGTCAATCCCTACCTGGTGCGCGACCTGAAGGCGCTGGGACTCTGGGACAGCGTCATGGTCAGCGACCTCAAGTACTACGACGGCAGCCTACAGCAGATCGACCGCATTCCAGATGAGCTGAAGGAGCTTTATGCCACTGCGTTTGAGGTCGATCCACGCTGGCTGGTCGAGGCCGGTAGCCGCCGGCAGAAATGGCTGGACCAAGCGCAGAGTCTGAACCTCTATATGAGCGAACCAAGCGGCAAGAAGCTCGACAACCTCTACAAGCTGGCCTGGGTGCGGGGGCTGAAGACCACCTACTACCTGCGCTCGATGGGCGCGACGCATGTCGAAAAATCGACCATGGCGGATACCAATAGAGCGAACCGCCTCTCGGCCGTTGGTGGTGCCTATCAATCGCCCGGCAAGGCAAAATCGAATGGCGCCGGCAAGCCCGTCGATTCGGCACCGAAGGCCTGCTCGATCGATGATCCGGAGTGCGAGAGCTGTCAGTGATGTTGGATTTGGTGCTTATCGACAAAAAAAGCTGATATCGATGGCAATCCCTGATTTCCAATCGATCATGCGACCATTGCTCGAGGCCCATAGTGACGGGACAGAGCATCGCAACCGAGAGTTGGTCGCAATACTTGCTGACCATTTCGACCTAGACGATGAAGACCGGCGGGAAATGTTGCCGAGCGGCACTTCGCGTCTTTTCGACAATCGTATCGGATGGGCTAAGACGCACATCCGACAGGCAGGCCTGCTCGCATCACCTAGACGAGGTCTCTCGGTCATCACCGATCGTGGTCGGGAAGTGCTCCGCGATTTCCCTGACCGATTAGACTTGAAAATATTGAAGCAGTTTGATGAGTACCGCAAATTTCGCAGTCCTACATCAGCGACCGATGGGATCGAGGATAATGAAGATCAAAAAGATGCACAGACACCTGAAGAAACGCTGGAACAAGCCTATTTGACCGTTCGGCATCAAGTCGAATCCGATTTACTCGAGCAGTTGATGGAAAGCCAGCCAAGCTTTCTCGAACAAGTCGTGGTCGATCTCATCGTACAAATGGGCTATGGAGGCAGCAGAAAGGATGCCGGTGAAGCACTGGGCAAATCTGGAGACGAAGGAATCGATGGCATCATCAAAGAGGACCCTTTGGGCCTAGACGTCATTTACCTGCAGGCAAAGCGTTGGGAGACGACCGTCGGACGCCCTGAAATCCAGAAGTTCGCCGGCGCCCTTCAAGGACAGCGAGCCAGAAAGGGTATTTTTATCACAACGTCCTGCTTCTCTAGTGAGGCCATCGAATACGTGGCAAGAATTGACATGAAGATCATCTTGATTGATGGCCCCCGGTTGGCAAAATTGATGTTTGATCACGGCATTGGCGTGGCCAAGGCATCGACATATGAAGTTAAACGCATCGATTCAGATTACTTCTCCAACTGATGAACGATGTCGACAAATACCGCAAGTGGGTGGAGTGGAGTGATGAAGATCAAGTGTATATCGGGAAATGCCCTGATCTCATCACCGGGATACATGGTGATGACCCAGTCGCGCTCTATGGTGAGCTTTGCGAGGTCGTGCAGGATGTCGTGAATCATTTCAAGGCAGAGAATCGCGTACTTCCAGCGCCAAAGATCCGCCCGATGAGTGAAGTTGCGTAACCTAAACCGTTCGGTTGAATCCAATGGGGAAACCAGGAGCAAATCGATGACAGCAACTGTTTTTCAGCATACCGCGGCTGCGGCCCTACTCCTGGTCTCGGCCAGCGGCAATCTGACCATGGCCTCAGAGATCGGCCCGGTCGAGGTGACACACGAGGACGGCCTGGTGCGTCTGACCCAAGACGGCCCGAACATCGAGATCGCGGCACAATTCGTTCAACTGAGCGACACAGGCGGCGAGCCCGCTGACGGGATCAATGCGGCCAATCGCCTCATCGAACAACAGGTGCTCGATCAGATCGACGCGTTTCGCAACGAATACCAAGGCTTTCTTGACGGCAACGACGGCGAGCATCTCGGTCCGCCCTGGGGGCTCTCGATCACCGGCGAACTGCTCTACCAAGGCCCAACCTTTTGGACCCTTGATCTCGAGACCTACCATTTCACCGGCGGCGCCCACGGCGGCACCGAGAACCATGCCTTGTTGCTGAGCCGCCAGACCGGTGAGCCGATCCCGGTGTCCGCGCTCTTCAAGCCAGGCAGCGACTGGCTACAACGCCTTTCCGAGGCCAGCTACCAGGCGCTGATCCAGCGCGAGTCGTTCGAGCCCGATGATGAATGGCTGGTCAGTGGCACGGCCCCCGAGCCTGACAATTATCAGGTGCTCCTGCCAATGGCAGAAGGCCTTGAGGTGGTCTTTGGCCTGTATCAGATTGGCCCCTATGCGATCGGCATCACAAGGGTGCGACTGCCCTACTCTGCGCTCAACGCCGTGCTGAATCCGGATCTCTTCCCGAACCAGGAGCCGTAATCTGATGACCAACGCCAATCAGACCAGCAACCAGAACGCGACTGGTCACGACGAGCTACCCACCAACGAACGCGACCCGATCCTGCGCTGGCTGCATCGGATCATGCGCCTCGCCGCCTATGTGCTCGCCATTGCGATGGTGTTCGTGATCCTGGTTGGCGTGATCAGCGTGCTTCACACCATTTTTCTCAATCTGATCCAGCCACCCTATTTCCTGATTCCGGACATCATCAAGACCTTTGGTGCCTTCCTCGCGGTGCTGATCGCCTATGAGATCTTCTCGAACATCAGGCTCTATATCCGCTCTGATGTGTTCCCGATGAAGCTGGTGGTGGCGACCGCGATCATGGCCATCGCACGCAAGATCATCATCCTCGATATGGCCGAGTACAACGCGCTCGATCTGGTCGGCATGGGTGTCATTATCGTCAGCCTTGGCATCACCTACTGGCTGATCTCGCTGGCCGACCGCGATGCCGCCGCCAAAGAGCAACCGCCTGTCGCTGCGAGCACCCTCTTACCTGGCAGTAAGACCGAAGAGAATACCGACTGATGAACCTATAAACCGCAGATGACGCAGATGCGCACAGATTAAAATAATATAAAACAAGATCTCAGCAGGCTTAACAAGGCCATCTAACAGGTGAAGCAATCAACGTCTGCAATGTATTGGAATCTCTGCGTTAATCTGCGTCATCTGCGGTTGAAATGCTTTTTTAGGATGAACGCGGACCTGTCTAAAAGCGCGCTGCAGAGAGTAAGAAACTGTCGCTTCACTTCTTATCGACTTGAGTACCACTGTAGGGCAAGCATGGCCAAGTGCGACTCGTCCAGCCCTTTTAAGGTGACGAAATTCACCTGACTGCAAGCCCCTGATTCTTCGTCAAGGTGCTTGCGACGGATCGCGTGGTTCGGTGACCGGCAGATTCACATGGAATCGTAAGTCGCTGATTTTAAATGTTGCTTTTATGCACCTTAAAAGGGCTGGTGCGACTCGTCCTAGCTCTGATGGCGCGGCGCCACCCCGGACAATGAATCGCGTGAGATTGACCTCAAGAATCTGTGTCAGAGACCGCTCGCCATTTCAACCAGACCTGCTCTGATCCTTTTGCCCCACTGACCACCACCACGGAGTACCACAAGATGCTGAACTGGGATGACCCTCTTGCCAACGCCAGCCCAACACCTGCCGCACGTCAGCGCCGCCCTCTGCAGGATCATGAGGCCCTGCCGGAGGCGCAAGGCCTGTTCGGTTCGGATGATGAGGACCAAGATGCTGAGCGCGACGACGCCTATCGAAACCATGACTTCGCGCTGCCAAGCTCCGTCTCCGCGAGCCCCTCAGTGGCTAGCGATCCCGTGCGGCCTGGTCGGGGCATCGTCTCCAACGAGGCGCTGATGGCCACCGCGGGTCAGGCCCCCATGGTCAACCCGAACCCCAGGCCCATGCAGCCAGCATTGCTCGACGACGAAACCCTGTACTCGCAGTCAGCAGGCGCACCGGCGTTCGACCCCAACGCCGAAGGCGGCGCCACCGGCCTCGAGAGCCTAGAGATCGGCGCCGGGCGCATCCGCGTCGACGACAAACGCATCATCAACTGTCATGCCGATCTCAATCAGCTGGTGCCCTTCAAGTACGACTGGGCATGGCAGAAGTATCTCGACGCCTGCGCCAATCACTGGATGCCGCAAGAGATCAACATGAACGCGGACATCGCGCTCTGGAAGGACCCGAACGGCCTCACCGACGACGAACGCACCATCATCAAGCGCAACCTCGGCTTCTTCTCGACGGCTGACTCGCTGGTCGCCAACAACCTGGTGCTCGCGGTCTACCGCCACATCACCAACCCCGAGTGCCGCCAGTACCTGCTGCGCCAGGCCTTCGAGGAGGCGCTGCACACCCACGCCTATCAGTATGTGGTCGAATCGCTCGGGCTGGACGAGGGCGAGATCTTCAATATGTACCGCGAGGTGCCCTCGGTCGCGCGCAAGGCCGAGTGGGCGCTGCCCTACACCCAATACCTGGCCGACCCGCATTTCCATACCGGCACGCAAGAGAACGATCAAAAGCTGCTGCGCGAGCTGGTCGCCTTCTACATCATCTTCGAGGGGATCTTCTTCTACGTCGGCTTCGTGCAGGTGCTGAGCATGGGCCGGCGCAACAAGATGACCGGCACCGCCGAGCAGTTCCAGTACATCCTGCGCGATGAATCGATGCACATGAACTTCGGCATCGACGTGATCAATCAGATCAAGATCGAGAACCCGCAGCTGTGGACCGATAGCTTCAAGCAGGAGTTGATCAGCATGATCCGCGACGCGGTGCAGTTGGAGGCCGAGTATGCCCAGGAGACCATGCCGCGCGGGGTGCTAGGACTCAACGCGCCGATGTTCGAAGAATATCTGCAGTTCATCGCCAACCGCCGCTGCGCGCAGATCGGCCTGCCAGAGCAGTATCCAGGTGCCAGCAACCCCTTCCCCTGGATGTCCGAGGTGTTGGATCTGAAGAAGGAGAAGAACTTCTTCGAGACCCGGGTTACCGAGTACCAGACCGGTGGCGCACTGAGCTGGGACTGAGCTATAAACCCCCGATGACGCAGATTAACGCGCGCATGGCGCAGCGCCACCCCGGAAAATGAATCGCGTGAGATTCAGGTTAAAAATATAAACCGCCAGGCTTAACTGAAGCATAGGGTCAGCTATTCGGATCGACCCGCGCAGCATCGAGCCGGATACCAATCGGGCCTCGCGGCAGCCAGACCTCGACCATCTGGCCGTCGCGGCGGACTTGGACCGGCACCAGCTCGCCACGCGCGCCAGCACTGGTTGCCGAACGTAAATCGTTGAAGTCGAGCACAAGCTCATCGCCGTAACGCTCGATGACATCACCAGGCATTAGCCCACTCTGGTCGCCAGCGGAGCCGGCGATGACTGAATCGACACTGACCCGATTGGTCTCTCCGGTCTCGTAGAGATAACGGTCATAGGCCTCCACATCGAGTTCATCCCGCAGCGACACGCGCTCGGCATTCAGCGCTCGGATCTCTTCTCGATAGCGGTCGGTGCCGAGCCAGCCCTCGCGCAAGGCCTGATCGCGCAGCTCGAGCCGATCCAGCTCGGCCTGCGAGCGACGCCAGAGGATCTCGTCGGCGGTGCCAGCAGCGACACCGGCACGGACGAGGGCATCGCGCTGTTCCTGCGGTGTGCGCGGCCGCGCGGCGTCGGCCCGACCACCCACAGAGGCCTCATCCACAGCGGGCACCGGGCGGCGCTCCAGGCTCACGACGCGCTGCTGCAACGCGACTAGCTCGGCTTGCATCCGCCCCCAGCCCTGCGCGAGCTCCTCCAATCGCGCCAACAGGATTCGTTGCTCTTCCAGCTGAGCCTGGTCTCGGTCTGGCTCAGCAACCTGAGACTCCTCGTCAGCGGCAACGGCGGCTTTGTCGCTGGTCAGCGCCAGCGCGGAACCGACGGCGTCCGAGGGGTTCGGGTCAGGCACAGGGGCGATGATCTCAGCCCCAGTCGGCTCGATCTCGGTCTCCTGATCGGCCAGCTCGCCAGAAAAGACCCAGGCACCAGCGGCCAGGCCGATCGAGAAGGTGAGTGTAAGAATCAGGGTGGTCCGCAGCAGGTATCGCTTAGTCATCAGCAGCTCTCTCACAGGTCGAGATCAACAGCGCTTGTTCATTGGCGCTACGCCATGTGACCTTAGTCGCCGACAGGCAGGTCTCGTTCCACGAGCTAGGCGTTGCGAAGTCGAACGTTTGGGGCCTTGAGCGCTGGATTGGATTGGAGCACAGACAGCATCGTCTGGGGCGGAAAGGGCAACCGAATCGCCAGATCGCCTGCGCTTCCCAGATCGCTTGCGCTTCGCCGAGACGCCAGGCCTTGCGGCCGGCGCCGATCAGTCCGCAAGCCGATCGAGCAGTCTCTCCAGCACCCGTGCCGTCTCCTCATAGCGTACCGGCGATACCGCCAGCATTTGCTCCACAGTCTGCACAAAGGGGGCGACTAGCAGCTCATCGGCACAATAGCTGCAAAGCGTGCGCAGACTCGTCGGCGTCATCTCCAGATGGAACTGCAGGCCGAGGATGCGATCCTCGACGAGAAAGCCCTGCTGCACACAAGCCTCGCTTTCGGCCAGATGCAGCGCGCCTGGCGGCAGCTCGAAGGTCTCGCCATGCCAATGCAGCACCAGCAGCTCTGCGGGGAGATCCTTGCAGAGCGGGTGTGCTTGCGCGTCCCTGGTGAGCCGGATTGGAAACCAGCCGATCTCCTGATGCGAATTCCGACTCACCCCTGCTCCGAGTGCTTCGGCGATCAGCTGCGCGCCCAAGCAAACGCCAACCAGCGAGCGCCCAGCCTCGATCGATGCCCGAATGAACGCCTTCTCGGCGCTTAGCCAAGGATACTGGTCTTCGTCCCCCACGCCCATGGGTCCGCCCATCACGACGAGGCGATCGAAGGCGTCAAGCTCCGGCAACTCATCCCCAGCGAACAGATGGCTGAACGCAATGGGGTGACCGCGACTTTCGGCCCAATCGGCAATCTGGGCCGGCCCCTCGAAGGGCACATGCATCAGACAGTGAATCTTCATCACATCGAGCCTCTTCAGTCAGTTCGCTCCGGTGAGCAACCCACCAACCCGTCCGACGGAATCGCTGTGGGGCTGATGATGGCCACGCCAGAACTGCTGGCGGTTTGACGCTAGCCGCCAAGCGCTGGTCCTGCCTAGACAGCGGCTAAACCGCTAACGCTTGATCCAAATCGGCGATGATGTCATCGATGTGCTCGATGCCAATGGACAGCCGCACCAGATCCTCGCTGACACCGGCGCGGGCCAGTTCCTCTGGCGAGAGCTGGCGATGGGTGGTGGTCGCCGGATGGCAGGCCAGGGTCTTGGCATCGCCGATGTTGACCAAGCGCACCGCGAGCTTGAGCGCGTCGATGAAACGCCCCCCGGCCGCGCGGCCATCTCCCTTGCCACCGCCCGCGCCGGCACGGATGCCGAAGGAGAGGATCGAGCTGGCCTTGGCGCCGTCCATGTACTGTTGCACCAGCGGATAGTCGGGGCTCTCGGGCAGGCCGGCATAGCGCACCCACTCCACTTTCTCGTGGTTCTTCAGGAACTCGGCCACGGCCAGAGCGTTCTCGCAATGTCGATCCATGCGCACCGGCAGGGTCTCGATGCCCTGCAGGATCAGGAAGCTATTAAAGGGCGAGATGGCGCTGCCCATGTTGCGCAGCGGTACCACACGCGCGCGACCGATATAGGCCGCCGGCCCCAGCGCCTCGGTATAGACCACGCCATGGTAGGAGACATCCGGCTCATTGAGCATCGGGAAGCGCTCGGCATGCTCAGCCCAGGGGAAGGTGCCCGAGTCGACCAGCACACCGCCGATGGTGGTGCCGTGGCCGCCCATGTATTTGGTCAGCGCGTGCACCACGATGTCGGCGCCGTGCTCAAACGGCCGGCACAGATAAGGGCTCGGCACCGTGTTGTCGCAGATCACCGGCACGCCTTGCGCATGCGCCATGTCCGCGATCGCCTTGAGATCCGCGACATTGCCGGCAGGATTACCAATCGATTCGCAAAACACCGCCTTGGTCTTGGCATCAATCTTGGCCGCCATGGTCTCGATGTCATTCGGCTTGACCAGCCGCACCTCGATACCGAGCCGTGGTAGCGTGTGCGCGAACAGGTTATAGGTGCCGCCATAGAGGGTGGAACTGGCGATGATGTTGTCGCCGGCCTGCGCGAGGGTAAAGATCGAGTTGGTCACCGCCGCCATCCCCGAAGCCAACGCCAGCGCCCCAACTCCGCCTTCCATCGCTGCGACGCGCTTCTCGAGCACATCGCTGGTCGGGTTCATGATCCGCGTGTAGATGTTGCCCGGCACCTTGAGGTCGAACAGATCGGCGCCGTGCTGGGTATCGTCGAAAGCGTAGCTGGTGGTCTGGTAGATCGGTGTCGCCACTGCCTTGGTGGTGGGGTCCGGCTCAAAGCCGGCATGGATGGCGAGTGTCTCGAGCTTCATCGTCTCCTCCTCAGGTGCAGAGCGGCTGCATGTTTGTTTCTGGTGCAAAGGACGCGCGGGGTGGATAGCATAGCGGAATGCGCTGGGAATCCCACCAAAAGCAAAAGCCAGCGCTGACGCCAACCACTGGAGGACAGCATGGTCGAGATCAAGCACAGAGAAAGCGGTGAAGTATTGGCCAGGATCGATGGCGATTCACTGGTCGGGGCCGACCTGCGCGATATGCGTTTGAATGGTGCCGATCTTCAGGGGGTGGACCTGACCGATGCCAATCTCGAGTTCAGCGACCTGGTCGGGGCCAATCTGCAGGGCGCTAATTTGACCGGAGCCAATCTGCTCAGCGCCCACCTGAACAACGCCAACCTCAGCGCCGCGAATCTCGCTAGGGTCCGCGCCGGAACGGAACGGCCGGCGCAAGTCACCGTGCTCTCTGGCGCCGACCTGAGCGAAGCCAACTTAGAAGGCGCCGACCTGCGCAAGGCCGAGATCCGTTTTGCCAAGCTACAAAGAGCGCGTTTGACTGGCGCCGATATGCGTGGCACCGATTTTTGCCATAGCGATCTGAGTCAAGTGAATGCGATTCGCGCGCTGTTCATCCAGGCCAACCTGCGCGAAGCCAACCTGACCTTAGCCGATCTGCGGGATAGTCATCTCAACGATGCCAATCTCGTCAAGGCCAATCTCGAACAGGCTAACCTGAGCAGCAGCGAAGCCCATGGCTTCACGGTGCTCAGCCTCGCGAATCTGGAAGGCGCAAACCTGACTGGCGCTCGAATGCGCAATGTCTCGGCACAAGACGCCAATTTTCGCAACGCCAACCTCAGCGGAGTCGACCTGGTCAACGCCGTGCTCGGCGGCGCCATTCTCCGCGGCGCCATCGTCACTGACACCGATTTCAGCGGCGTACAGTTGGCAAGCGTGACCATGGAGTTCGCCAACTTCTCCAAGGCGCGGAATGCCAAGATCCCGAGCTACAAAAAGAATTTGCGCTAAGGTGACTAGATCACCGAGAGGCCGTCCCCACATGGACTGCAACTGAAAACCGACTTGTTACCAACCCGAGCTGCACGCGCCGCCCCGTTGCGGCCCCATCAGCCAAGATGGAATCTTCAGGATGCCGTACTTCGTCTACAAGATCACACCCAACATGCTCTTGACTCATCTCGAGACTCAGGAGCGCTATCAGGACGCCCGCGCCACAGTCCGCAACCTGCGCGCGGAGCGCACCGAAGGCGACGATGCCGACTATCGGATGATCTTCGCTAGGAATCAGCCGGAGGCCGAGAAACTGCTCTCTCGACCCAAGGACAATCGCGTCATTGGCGAGGACTAAGAAAAGAGCCACCCTATTCCCGACTCGAAGACCGCATTGGGCGATCATCGGGACTGGGGCGACCATCGGGAAGTCGACGCTGGGCAGCGGCGAAGCCAACACCTGACTGCCGCTGCTGTTGCCTCAGGATTGCCGATGCGCCTCTTCAGCCAACAGGAACTGCAGCACCTTGCGCACGTAGTTTTGCGTCTCCGGGAACGGTGGGATCTGATTTCCATAGCGTTTAACCGCGCCCTCACCGGCATTGTAGCCAGCCAGGGCAAGGCGGAGATCGTTATCGAACAGATCCAGCAGGAAGCGCAGATAGGTCGCGCCGCCTTCGATGTTCTGAGCAGGGTCCCAGATGTCGGAGACCCGAAAACGCTTTGCTGTTCCCGGCATCAATTGCATCAGCCCGCAAGCCCCCGCGTGCGAGAGTGCGTTGGACTTGTAAGCGGACTCCGTGCGGATCACCGCATGCAAGAGCTCCGGCACCAGCCCATGGCGCCGTGCTGCGCTTTCGATGAGCGGCTGATAGCGCGTCCGTCGCACCCACATCGATCCACTCACCGGCTTCGCTGGCCGCTGCTGATACAGCGCGGCAGCGGCAACCTCTGCCTTTGAGCGCGCCTCAAGTCGGGCTTTCACCTCCCGCTGCTGACGCTGGATCGATTCCGACTGCTCCCGGTTTTGGGCCGCAAGCCGCGTCGCGGTGCGCTTCCACTCGAGCTTGAGACCAGCACGCGTCAAGGGCTCATCGGAGAAGTAGACGTTGCCCTGCTGATCAACGTACTTGAAGACATCCGCACCGGCGGTCGCAGGCGCCAGTACCGTGACCAGACTGGCCGCGACCAGCCCCAGAGCCGAGCGCCACCGCTCAACACGACCCCTGCAGACTGTGCCAACTGGACTCGGCGCCCGCTCGGTGACCTTTGACCGCCCACCTACCCTCGTCGGCAACCTCTCCCAAAAGTGAAAAAAACCGTTCGAGTCAGCGAATTGGGTCATTCGAGCACGCATCGGATTTCCCCAGTTCAAACGGACGCTTAACCATTTTCGTTGATGTAGTTTAGAGCCTGCCCAGGAGCCGTCAACCAATCACCTATTGACTATTGCATTTATCCGGCCCATGCCTATACTCAAACCGCACAACAACATGATCGTTTTCTTTAGGGGGAAACCTGAGTGAACCGACGAATCTTCCTTGGCGCGGCGTTAGCCGTAGCCTCAGCGCCTGCTTTTGCCCGCCGTCCCCACGACAGACCTCGCGTCCTGTCCTTACATCATCTCCATACCGACGAACACCTGACACTGACCTATCGCAAGGGCGATCACTATCAGCGCAGCGCACTCGCCCGACTCAACCAGTTCCTGCGCGACTTCCGTACCGGTGACGTCGCCACGATCGACCCGCAGCTGTTCGACCTACTCTTCGATATCAAGCAGTCGCTGGGCCATGAGGACGCCGTCTTCGAGATCGTCAGCGGCTACCGTTCTCCAAAGACCAATGCGATGCTCAGTAGAACCTCAAGAGGGGTCGCAAAGCGCAGCTTACACATGAGCGGTAAGGCCATCGATATCCGCCTCAGTGATATGCCGACACGCAGCATCCGCGATGCTGCACTCAGACTGGCCAAAGGCGGCGTCGGTTTCTACTCCCGCTCCAACTTCGTGCATCTAGACACCGGCACCGTCAGGCAGTGGGGAGCCTGAGCAGCCGATGCAGGCATCGGTTCGGGCCATGCCTCTGACACCGACGCCTGCCATGTTCCGCAAACCCGCCCCTCGCTCTGCACCGAGCGCAGATAGAGGGGCGGCTTCGCAGTGGCCTCAAGCAATGCCTTTAACAGAGGTCACTCATCGCTGATCAACCGTTTGCGGCACGTGCATCAATAAACGCCAAGGCGCGGTCGATGCGACGCAAAGTGGCTGGCTTGCCCACCAGCTGCAGGGTGACATCAATGCCGGGCGAGGCGGCTCGACCGACGATAGCGACACGCAGCGGTTGGGCAACCTTACCCATATTCAGCTCAAGCGCTTCAGAAACCCGCTCGATCACAGGGTGCAAGGTCTCCGGCTCCCAATCCTCGAGCGATAGCATGTCCAACTCTGCGCGCAACCGTTCGAGCGCGGGCCGAGCTGCCGGCCGGAGGTGCTTCTTCGCGGCGGACTCGTCGTATTCGTCGAAATCCTGGTAACAAAAGGCGCTGATTCGCGCCAGCTCTGTCAGTGTCTTGGCGCGCGCCGCCTGAGCCTCAACCACCGTCACCAAGTCTGGCCCCTCAGCGGGATCGATCCCGATCTCGCCCATGTGCGGACTCAGGAGACGGGCGATACGCTTCGGGTCCGCGTGCTGAATGTAATGCTGGTTGAGCCAGTCGAGCTTATCGACGTTAAATGCGGAAGGGGCGGTGTTAACATCTGCGATATCAAACAGCGAGATCATCTCCTCCAGCGTGAAGACCTCCTGATCACCATGCGACCAGCCTAAACGAATCAGATAGTTCAGCAGTGCCTCGGGCAGGTAACCCTGATCCCGATAGGCTACTACGCTGACCGCGCCGTGGCGCTTCGACAACCGCTTGCCGTCCGATCCCAAGATCATCGGCACATGCGCATATTTGGGTGGCTCATGCCCAAGCGCCCTGAGGATATTAATCTGGCGAGGGGTGTTGTTCAGATGGTCATCGCCGCGGATGACGTGGCTGATCTCCATCTCGGCATCATCGACGACCACGGTCAGGTTATAGGTCGGTGAGCCATCGCTGCGGCGGATGATCAGATCGTCGAGCTCGCTGTTGGCAAAGGGCACCCGACCGCGGATCAGGTCATCGACAATGACCGCGCCGTCAACCGGATTTTTGAAGCGCACCACATGCGGCTGCTCTGGATCGATCTGGCGTCCACGGCAATGGCCGTCGTAGCGCGGCTTCACCTTTGCGGCCATCTGGGTGTCACGCAGACGCTCCAGACGCTCCTTTGGGCAGTCGCAGCGGTAGGCCAGCCCCTTGTCAAGCAGATCGTCGATGATACTTTGGTAGCGCTCGAAGCGTTCGGTCTGGAAGAATGGCCCTTCGTCGTAATCGAGACCAAGCCAGGTCATCCCCTCCATGATCGCGTTGACCGACTCCACCGTGGAGCGCTCAAGATCGGTATCCTCGATCCTGAGCACGAATTGCCCGCCATGCCGGCGTGCAAATAGATAGCTGAACAGCGCTGTGCGGGCGCCGCCCACATGCAGGTAGCCGGTCGGAGATGGGGCAAATCGGGTACGAACGGTCATCGCGCTGCTCTCGAGTCTGTTGCAACATACCAAGGGCGGCGATGATACCAGAGGCGCCGGTCCTGGTTTCCGACTTGCTTGGCGGCCAGCTCATCGTTACTTGCTCACACAGCAGGCCTGAGATCCCAGCCCAGCCATCAAACGGGGTATGAGGCGCAGGCATGTCAGTTCACACAACACGCTCAAATCCATTGCACACAAGGAGCCATCATGAAAGCCAGTCGCCCTGTCGCCATCGGCATCGCCGCGCTGGGACTCATCCTATTGATCGCTGGACCACTGATCCCGGGCGGTGAGCGGCTGGTCCGCAATACCCCCCCGAATAGCGGCCATATCACCGATCTTGGACGCGCCGATGACGGCTCCATCCTGGCAGGAACCCAGGAGGGCGAACTCTGGCGTTACGCCAAGGATCGCTGGGCACCTGTCAATGTCGACCTGGGTGGCCATCCAGTCACCGCACTCTCGGCGGACCTCTCCGGTGATGCATCCAAGGGGCCGATTGGCACCAGCGGCGGCCTCTACAATGCCCCAGACGGCATGCCAGAGTTGCCGGCGCCTGTGCGAGACGAGATCTTGGCCAGTGATCGGCTCCTGGTCGCAACCGGCAAGGGACTCTACGTGCAGGGCGACGGCCAATGGCTAGAGGCGCTTGAAGGCACCAGTCTCTATCGGCTCGAAACCCAGCAACTAGGCGATGAGCTCTGGCTCCACATCGGCACCGTCGGGGAGGGTGTCTACAGTGCCAGGGCCGCAGACCCGCTGAATTGGCAGCCCAACCGCGAGGGTCTGCCCGCTGGCCTCAACGTCTTTAGCTTCGTCATGACCGACGGTGGTCGGCTCATCGCCGGCAGTGACAAGGGTCTGTTCTGGCAGCAGGCGCCAATGCAGCCTTGGCAACGGCTCAAGGTTGGCCTCGAGAACAGCCGCATGCTTTCACTCTACTTGGAGCCCGCCAAGCCCAACCAGGCGGAGCGGCTTTGGATTGGCAGTGATGACGGCCTCTGGCGGCTAGAGATCAATGCAGCGGACTCAGCACCCGAGGCCAAGTCCTTCGCCGAACTGATCCAGGCACCGCCCGGCCATGTGCAATATGGGGTGAGCTGGATCCTGCCTTTCGGCGACGGCGTGATGCTGAGTGCCGGCTCGGTCTATCAGTTTGGCCCCATGGGGCTGAAGGGCTGGTACTGGATCTCCCTCGCCGGCTTGGTACTGCTGCTGGTCGGCGGCTGGCTGACCCCGAGTCGCAACGATGCTGATACCCCCAAGACCGCCTAGCGCAAAGGCGATCCTCAAAAAAAGCTCGACCCGTGACACCTTAGGCAGACACCTTAAAACGAACCTCTAACATGAAACTCTTTATCATCCTGCTCGGCATCGCGCTCGTCGCCGGCATCATCGCCATGCTGGTTTTCGTCTACGTGATCCAAAACGTCGAGCAGCCCGACTATCAGGTTGTCGTCCAAGATGGCGATTTCGAGCTGCGCGACTACCCGCCGCTCGTCGTCGCCGAGGTCAGCGGCAGTGGCAGCCGCCAGCAAAGTCTCAGCAGCGGCTTCGGCCCGCTCGCCCGCTACATCTTCGCCAAGGAGCGTGGCGGCGAGCGCATCGCGATGACCGCGCCGGTGCAGCAGCGCGCGCTCGGTACCGACGAGAAAATCGCGATGACGGCACCGGTGACCCAGACCCCAGCGGACGACGGCAACTGGAGCGTCCAGTTCATCATGCCGGCCGAGTATGGGTTGGAGGATCTGCCACCACCCGGCAACGAGCAGGTTCGATTAGACCAAATCCCCGCACGACAGCTCGCGGCCGTTCGCTTCAGCGGCAGAACCAATGATCAGGCTATCGCCGAGCAGCAAGCACGGCTCGAGGCATGGATGGCCGAACGCGGGCTCAAGCCGCGCGGTGAGCCGATCTATGCCTACTACAACGATCCCTTCACACCGGGTCCACTGCGCCGCAACGAGGTGATGCTCGAAGTCTCGTCCGAGTCATCGTGACCCCTCTTAGCGGGATGGCTGGAAACGCCCTAAGGTTCACATGGCACGTTGCTACCCCGGAGGATGAAGCGGCTGTTTCACGGTAACCGACGTCGGCATCACTTGAAAACTCATGGGCGACAACTAAGCCGACCTAGAAGAAATCACGAATTCGCACAAACCCTGAAAGGCGCAACACAGCAGGCGGACGAAAAGACCACCCATGGCTTCGCCGACGACTGACGATAGCGCAGCGTCGGAACCCCTGAGATCGATAAACTTCCAGATCCATCCCAGCATTGGAGCAGCATTGCCAATGAAAGCTTTAACCCACCTCGAGCGCCTCGAGGCGGAGAGCATCCACATCATGCGCGAGGTCGCCGCCGAGGCCGAGAAGCCGGTGATGCTCTACTCGGTCGGCAAGGATTCCGCAGCCATGCTGCACGTTGCGCGCAAGGCCTTCTATCCGTCGTCGCCGCCGTTTGCGCTATTGCACGTGGACACGACCTGGAAGTTTCAGTCCATGTACGCACTGCGCGAGCGCGCCGCGCGCGAGGCCGGCATGGAATTGCTGGTGCATCAGAACCCAGAGGCCAAGGCGCGCGGCATCAACCCGTTCGACCACGGCAGTCTGCATACGGACATGTGGAAGACTGAGGGACTCAAGCAGGCACTCGACCAACACGGCTTCGATGCGGCCTTCGGCGGCGCCCGCCGCGACGAGGAGAAAAGCCGCGCCAAGGAGCGCATCTTCTCGTTCCGTTCCGCCAACCACCGTTGGGACCCGAAGAACCAGCGCCCCGAGCTCTGGCAGCTCTACAACACGCGTAAAAACAAAGGCGAGAGCATCCGTGTGTTCCCGATGTCGAACTGGACCGAGCTCGATATCTGGCAATACATCCATGTCGAGGGCATCGAGATCGTCCCACTCTACTTCAGCGCGCCGCGCCCAACCGTCGAGCGCGAAGGGCTATTACTGATGATCGACGACGAGCGCTTCCGGTTTCGTGACGGCGAACAGGTCGAGGAGCGCTGGATTCGTTTCCGCACCCTCGGCTGCTATCCGCTCACCGGCGCCGTCGAGAGCCGCGCCCAGACCCTGCCCGAGGTCATCCAAGAGATGCTGCTCACCACCACCTCCGAGCGCCAGGGCCGCGCCATCGACCATGACCAGTCCGCCAGCATGGAAAAAAAGAAGCAAGAGGGGTACTTCTGATGAGCGCAGCAACCGACCCCGTCTACCGCACCGAGGCGCTGATCGCCGAAGACATCGACGCCTACCTGGAGCAGCATCAGCACAAGACGATGCTGCGCTTCATCACCTGCGGCAGCGTCGATGACGGCAAATCGACCCTGATCGGCCGTCTGCTCTACGACAGCAAGATGATCTTCGAGGATCAGCTCGCCTCGCTCGAAGCCGACTCCAAGCGCGTCGGCACCCAGGGCGAGGCGATCGATTTCGCGCTTCTGGTCGACGGCCTCGCCGCCGAGCGCGAGCAAGGCATCACCATCGATGTCGCCTATCGCTTCTTCGCCACCGAGGTGCGCAAATTCATCGTCGCCGATACCCCGGGCCATGAGCAGTACACGCGCAATATGGTCACCGGCGCCTCCACCGCCCAGCTGGCGGTGATCCTGATCGATGCCCGCAAAGGGATACTGACCCAGACCCGTCGCCATAGCTTTCTGGCCAAGCTGGTCGGCATCCGGCATGTCTTACTGGCGATCAACAAGATGGACTTGGTCGGCTATGAGCAGGCGGTGTTCGATCGTATCGTCGCCGACTATCGCGCCTTCGCCCAACAGATTGGCATCGAGGACTTCGTCGCGGTCCCAGTCTCGGGCCTGATGGGCGACAACATCATTGCCCTGAGCGAGGCGACGCCTTGGTATCAGGGGCCAACCCTTCTCCATCATCTGGAGACGGTCGAACTCGACGAGCAGGCCAGCGCGGCGCAGCCGTTCCGAATGCCGGTGCAATGGGTCAATCGGCCGAACCTGGATTTCCGCGGTTTCTCCGGCCAGATCGTCAGCGGCAGGGTGCGCCCCGGCGACGCCGTCAAAGTCCAGCCCGGCGCGCAGGGCTCGACCATCGCACGCATCGTTACCCTCGATGGCGATCTCGAGGCCGCGCACGCCGGACAATCGGTGACGCTGACGCTCAACGACGAGATCGACTGCTCGCGCGGCCAAGTCATCGTCGCCGAGCATCCGGTCGAGGTCGCCGATCAGTTCGAGGTTACCCTGGTCTGGATGGCCGAGGAGCCGATGCTGCCCGGCCGCGCCTACCTGATGAAGATCGGCACCAACCTGCTCACCGCGACCGTCACCAGCCAGAAGTACCAGATCAACATCAACAGCCTCGCCCACGAGCCGGGCAAGACCCTGGAGTTGAACGGCATCGGCGTCTGCAACATCGCCACCGATCGCGCGATCCCGTTCGAGGCCTACGAGCAGACCCCGGATCTGGGCGGTTTCATCCTCATCGACCGCTTCACCAATGCCACCATCGGCGCCGGGATGATCCACTTCGCGCTGCGCCGCAGCCACAACCTGCCCTGGCAACATATCGAGGTGGACCGCGCCGCCCACGCCGCGATGAAGCAGCAACAACCGAGATTGATCTGGCTCACCGGCCTACCGGCGGCGGGCAAATCGACCATCGCCAACCTGGTCGAAAAGAAGCTACACGCGCTCGGCCGCCATACCTTCCTGCTCGACGGTCGCAACGTCCGCCACGGCCTGAGTCAGGATCTTGGCTTCACCAAGGCGGATCGGGTCGAGAACATCCGCCGCGTCGGCGCCGTCGCCCGGCTGATGACCGACGCCGGCCTCATCGTCATCTGCGCCTTTATTTCGCCATTCCGCAGCGAGCGCGAGCAGGTGCGCCAACTGATGCCCGACGGCGAGTTCATCGAGGTCTTCATCGATACGCCGCTATCGGTGGCCGAGGCACGCGATCCGGAACGGCTCTATGAGCGTGCCCGCGCTGGTGAGTTGAAGAACCTGACCGGCGTTGATAGTCCCTATGAGCCGCCGGAGCATCCAGAGCTGCATATCGACACCATGGCGCTGTCGGCTGAAGAGGCCGCTGATCAAATTGTCGCGCGTTGTCTAAATTCACGCCGGATTTGACCCGATATTGGCTAATCTGCCACCTATGCTGACGCCACGGCGGCCAAGATCCGTCCAGCCAGGGCCTCACCACTGAGCCAGGCGCCTTCGATGCGGGCGCCGTTGCACCAGTCGCCACAGGCACCAATCCCAAGCGCTGGGTCCCAGAGGCAGCCTTCCTCCAGCGGCGTCTTGACCAGTGAGTAGAGCCAGCTGTGCGACTGGCGCCAGTTGATCCTCGGCAGTGATCCGCCGGCCAGCTCGACCAGGGCCTCAAAGGCCTCGAGCATGGCGGCCTGCACCTGCTCGGGCGGATCATTCAGATGCTTGCGCGTCCAGCCCGGCTCGGCATGCAGCACCCAACAATCCGGCTCGCCGCCGCCCTCATCCCCAGTCGCAACCCCAGACCGCCCCAATCGACCCGGCTTGCTGCTGTCGCGCGCAACCCAGCGCAACGGCCCCTGCGTCTGATTGACAAAGATGCCATCGAAGGCCAGCGGCACCAGTGCATCAAAGCCGAGCATCAGGGTCCAGCAGGGCGTGTAGTCGACACAGGCCGCCTGTGCCGCAAGCCGGGGTGCATCCATCAGTAGCTCAGCACTTTGCGGAGCCGGCGCGCTCACCACCACGCGATCGAAGCGACCCAGATCGGTCCCCGCCTCATCGCTGAGCTGCCAACGGCCTCGGCACCAGCGTGGCGGCATCACCCGCGTCTCCAGCCGGAGGCTCAGGCCCTTGGCCAGCTCCCGGCCGAGCGCACTCATCCCCGGGACACCGACCCAGCGTGTTGTCTCCTGCCCCGCGGGCGTAAACTGAGCGCCATCAAAGGCACCGATGCGACCGTCCCAGGGCGCAACTAATCCACGCTGGGCCCAGCTCTGCACGCGTCGCTGAAAGCCAGGATCGCGGGCCGTAAAATACTGGGCACCATGATCGAAGCTGAGTGGTTGTCCGCTCGACTGTCGGCTCGACTGTCGGCTCGGATGCGCAGCACGCCGCGTCGCTGCACGACCACCACAGCCACGCGACTTCTCGAACAGGCTAACCTGATGATGCTGATCGGCCAGCATGCGCGCCGCCGCCAGTCCCGAGAGACCGGCGCCGATAACAGCAATCCGCAGCACCCGCCCCACAGCCAGCACCTGCGTTGACCGACCATCGGTAGCAGAATCAGAAGACACAAGATCCATGGGCATCACGACGGATTTGGCAAAAGGCAGTCTGACCAATGCCGGCAGAGATCGTTCCGGCGAGCAGGAGTCCGGTAGACGGCCATTGGCCGACGCGCAGACCATGCAAAAGTCGGGAATGGCTGGGATTTCATAGCAGCGTCGACCTCCCCATTGGAGGCAGGCCGTTCAACTGCGTTTCTATCGGGCGACTCCCGGCACATCACGTTACCGAATCATTCGACAATGTCGCGACGTGGCATCAGCATTCAGCACTCGCTTCTCGGCTCCTAACGCCCTAACGTTCATGACTCGGCGCCACCCCGGACAATCAATCGGGTGAGATTCACGTTAACAGCCACGCACACCACAACGATGCCTACTGGATTTCAACACA
Organism: Lamprobacter sp.; assembly: GCF_034860625.1. Lineage (NCBI taxonomy): Bacteria > Pseudomonadati > Pseudomonadota > Gammaproteobacteria > Chromatiales > Chromatiaceae > Lamprobacter > Lamprobacter sp. The sequence goes on along the minus strand of NZ_JAYESN010000033.1, from coordinate 27,106 downwards.
GAATGCCCTTCGGCACCGAGATCACCGCCAACGGTGGTGTCAACTTTCGACTCTGGGCACCAACCGCTCAGCATGTCGAGCTACTCTGGACCGCCGCCACTGTCCCTGGGCAGGCAGCGCAGTCGCTCCGAATGCACCGCTCGGAAGCCGGTTGGCACCATCTCGAGCTGACCGAAGCCCGTGCCGGCGACCGCTACCATTATCGAATCGATGCCGGATTAGCCGTGCCCGACCCGGTCTCGCGCTTCCAGCCCGATGATGTCCATGGCCCAAGCCAGATCATCGACCCACTCGCCTTCGACTGGGGTGCAGCCGAGTCTGCCTGGCGCGGCCGGCCTTGGCATGAGGCGGTGATCTATGAGCTGCATGTCGGCACCTTCAGCGCCGGCGGCGACTATGCCAGCATCGAGTCCCGATTCGATCATCTGCTCGAGCTCGGCGTCACCGCCATCGAGCTGATGCCGCTAGCGGACTTCCCGGGCCAGCGCAACTGGGGCTATGACGGCGCCCTGCTCTACGCGCCCGATGCTTGCTATCGGCAACCCGAGGATCTGAAGCGGCTGATCCGCGCCGCCCATCAGCACGGCCTGATGGTGCTGCTCGATGTGGTCTATAACCATTTCGGCCCCGAAGGCAACTATCTGCACTGCTATGCCCCGGCCTTCTTCCATCCAGACCGCCACACGCCTTGGGGAGCGGCAATCGATCTCGATGGCCCGCAGGCGCATTGGGTGCGCGAATTCTTCATCCAGAACGCCCTCTACTGGCTCGAGGAATATCGCTTCGATGGCCTGCGGCTCGATGCCGTCGACCGGATCATCGATACCAGCGACCCCGACCTGCTCGATGAGCTTGCCCAGCGCGTACAGGCTGGCCCCGGTCGCGCGCGGCAGATCCATCTGGTCCTGGAAAACGATCACAACGACGCCCGGCGTTATGAACGCACCACAAAGGGGCAACCACGCCACTTCACCGCCCAATGGAACGATGACCTCCACCATGCGCTGCACCATCTGTTGACCGGCGAGACCGATGGTCCTTATCAGGACTTCGTCTCGGACGCAGGCTCGAGCCCCGGCTCTAGCTCCACCCTTCAGCCTAGCTGCAGCCATGGCTCAGCCTCCCGCTCTGGCTCTGGCTCCCGCTCTGGCTCAGCCTCCCGCTCTGGCTCTGGCTCTTGTTCGATTCGGCCCCCCTTTTCCGTTTCCCTGTTGAACTCCAGCTCGAGCGTAGATCCTAGCTCAGGCCCAGCACCAGGCCAAGCGACAGCTACAGCCCCATGCTCAGTCTTAGAGTCAAACGCTCGTTTCGAGGACAGGACCACTCAGCTTATCGCCCGCGCACTCACTCAAGGCTTCGCCTATCAGGGCGAGCCATCCGCGTTTCGCGATGGCCATCGCCGCGGTACACCGAGCCGGCATCTTCCGCCGGCGGCGATGGTCAATTTCTTGCAGAACCATGATCAGGCCGGCAACCGCGCCTTCGGCGAGCGCCTGCATCAGTTGATCCCGACCGAAGCCCTAGACGCCGCCTTCGCCCTCATGCTGCTCGCACCTTCCCCTCCATTGCTCTTCATGGGCGAGGAATTCGACGCCGAGAGTCCATTCCTGTTCTTCTGCGATTTCGGCCCCGACCTCGCCGAGGCGGTGCGCGAGGGTCGGCGCCGTGAGTTCGCCCGCAGCTATGGATTCACCGACCCCGCCAGCCGCGCATCGATCCCGGACCCCAACGATCCCGAGACCTTCACCCGCTCTCGGCTCGACTGGCGCTGGCGCGATCATCCCGGCCAAGCGGTCCACCCCGACACAGACTCCGCTGCCTTGTCGCAACAACGACGCTTCTCCCTCTGCCGCCGACTCCTCGCCCTGCGCCGAGCCCAGATCGCGCCGCTGATCCCGCTGATCGAACAGGGCGGCGATGCCCTTGTCTTTGGTCGCGGTCGCCTTTCAGTGCAATGGAGCACGAGCGATCACCACCAGCTTCGACTCATCGCCAATCTCAACGGCGAGCCAGTCGAGATGCCCCGCGAGATCAAGCCACCCTGCCGATCCAGCCTGATCCTCGACCATCGGCCAGGGACTGAGCCGACAACGGCCTCAGAAACCTCTGGGTCAACTGCTCGCGTACCGATTCAAAAGAGCCATCTCGCACCCTGGTCGGTCCAATGGTGGATCAGCGCCACGGCCAAAAACACCTGAAAAAACACCTGAATCAACCGCGCAACCTCTGCCGGCATCCTGGTGATGGGCATGGGCGATGAGGCGGTGCGGGTGATCAATCCCGAGGCACTCGCTAAGCCGCATTGACGTTCGCGAACATCTCCAGGCGTTGCCGCTCATCGACACTGACCGGCTGCATCGCGGTATCGGTATAGGCCAGCGGATCGGGTTCCGCCATGACACGTTCTAAGATGCGCCGATAGTGACGATGCATCCGATAGGCGCCACCGTACTTGATCACAAAGTCCCACGCGAACTTCGGATAGAACAGCAGCGGATGCTCGATCGGCAGACCGGGGCGGCGATCGCGCCGCACCTTGCGCCGAATCAGCCCACCCTCGAGCGGATGCATGCGCTCATGCACGATCGGCGCATGGAAGGCGAACAGCTTGGCCAGCATGTTCTTCGGGTCATAGCCCCAGACCCGGCAGCGGCGTAGCACCGTGGCGACATGCTCATCGCTGTAGTAGAGGTCCCAGACCTCGCGATAGATCGCCTCCCAGTCGGCGCGCGTCATGCGCGGATGCGCCATGGTGACGTGCTGAGTATCGTACTGGTTCATATCCGATTCCAGCTCGACGCCCTGCCGGACCAGCTGCTGATGATCCTTCGACCCCGGCAAGGGCGTCAGGATGAAGAACTCCATGATGTCGATCGGCAGCTCGCGCTGGATGATCTGGATATCGCGACGGATGCTCTCCGGCGTATCGTCCGGGAAGCCGAGGATGTACCCGGCATAGGTCAGCACCCCAACCGCATGCCAGGCCTGGAGCATGGCGCGGTAATCGCCGATCTTGTTCTGTCCCTTCTGCGCCCCTTTGAGCGACGCCGGGTTGATGCTCTCCAGGCCGATGAACACCCGGTTGACCCCAGCCGCGGCCGCCTTGTCGATGAAGCCCTTGATCCGATGGGTTTGGGTATCGGCCTGGATCACCAGATGGATCTGCACGCCTGACTCACGGAGCGCGATGATGCGATCGAAGATCGCCTCCCAGTTACGATTGCGCGCGAAATTATCGTCGGTGATGAAGAAATTGCGCGTGCCATCGGCGGCATTGGCGCGGATCAGCGCCTCGACATCATCGGCGCTGCGATGGCGCGACTTGCGCCCCTGGACATTGATGATGGTGCAGAAGCTGCACAGGAACGGGCAGCCGCGCCCGGCGTCGAAGCTCGCGCGCTTGCCCATGGTGCGCTTGATCCGCGCCGCCGGCAAATAGGGAGTCGGCGCGCCGGTTAGATCCGGCAGCTCGCTGAGATAATTGTAGATGGGCTCGAGCTGGCCAGCCGCGGCATCCAACAGCAGCCGATCCAAACGCCCTTCCAGCTCGCCGGCGAAGAGGCTGATGCCGTCATCCAGGGCATCTTGTAGCTCGCTCGGCCGCTGCTCGAGCATCGACAGACAACCGCTGACATGAAAACCGCCGATCACCACCGGCAGGCCAGCCGCCTTGAAACGTCGTGCCAGGTCGAGCGCACGCGGATACTGATTCGATTGCACCCCGACCAGCCCGACTAGGGCACCACCGCCTCTGCCTCCGCCACCGCCACTGCCACCGCGATCGCCTCTGCCATCACGATCGATGCCGCGCCGCATGTGTCGGATCAAGCCTGCCGTATCGATCCGGGTGTTGGTCTCGTCGAGCACCGTCACCTCGATCTCAACATCCTCGCCAAGCACCCGGCGCTCGGCCGCGTCCAGCGCATTGCCATAGACCGCCGCCAGGCTGTTCGACGGGATCGACGATCGCCACCACTGGATCACATAGCCATCGTCATCGTAATGCGAGGGTTTGATCAGCAGGAGGTGGAAGGGTCGGCGGACGGTCGGACGTCCGAAGAACTTGGGAATCGCCATAAACCTGACCGTTTAACTGAGGTGTAGGCGATCTATCATACAGTGGGCTGCGATCTCAGCCCGAACAGCCCTTGAACAGCCTCTAAACGGCGGAGACGAGCAATGCAGTCGACAGCGCCCAACGTGCACGCGCGCCGCCAGCTGCAGAAGCCAGATCCTAAGCCGCGACTAGACAATGGGTCAAACAAGCACCACTCTATTGGCACAGATCGAACCAGAGTCCACAGAAAATGGGTGTTGCCGTCAAGCTCTACGAGCAGCTCGCCGAGGCGGTTGATGATCAAACGCGCATCCGGCTGCTGGCTGAGGCCATTGGTCAGCTCGAAGAGCGCTGGCCGACTGCCGACGAGATTCCGCGGCGTCACGACCTGCGTGAGACGGAGCTACGTCTGCAGAAGGAAATCGAAACCGTTCGCAAGGAAATCGAGATCGTACGCGGCGAGAATAAGGATATGGAGCTGCGCTTGCAGAGGGAGATCGAGGGCGTTCGTAAGGAGATCGAGATTGTTCGCAAAGAGATCAAGGATCTTGATCTGCGCCTGCAGAAGGAGATCGAGGGCGTTCGTAAAGAGATCAAGGATCTTGAGCTGCGCCTGCAGAAGGAGATCGAGGGCGTTCGCAGGGAGATCAAGGAGCTGGAGCTGCGCCTGAGCAAAGAGATCAAGCAGGTTGAGCTGCAGGTGCAGGAGGCCCGTATCGAGATCAAGGCGACCGAGGCCAGCCTGCGCATGGCGATCCACCGTCAGACGCTCTGGGTGGTCGGTGCGGTTGGGACCGTAGTGGGGTTGATTCGGGTGTTAGAGTGGTTATTGCCTTAGCGGCATCCGGACGGCAACCTGCTGCTACGATGCCACCGGTCGCAATCTGAGCCCACGCGGCACCACCCAACGCTCACCCAGCTCGAACAGCCCCTGAAAGGCCAAGGCGAGCAACGCGGCCGGCACCGCACCCTGCATGATCAGCCCCGTGTCATCGAGACGGATACCGGTCAGGATCGGCTGCCCATAGCCACCAGCACCGATCAGCGCGGCCAGGGTCGCGGTACCAACATTCAGCACCGCCGAGGTCTTGATCCCAGCGAGGATCGAGCGCGCCGCCAGCGGCAGCTCGACCAGGCGCAGACGTGCATTTGGCGTCAGCCCGATCACATCGGCCGATTCGCGGATCGGACGCGGAATATCGATCAGCCCGGCGTGCGTATTGCGCACGATCGGTAGCAGGCTATAGATGAAGAGCGCGGCGACGCTCGGCAGCCAGCCGATGCCGAGCAGTGGGATCAGGAACACGAACAGCGCCAGCGAGGGGATCGTCTGCAGCACACCGGTCAGCCCGAGCAGTAGCTGACCCAGACGCGGGCGACGCGCGGCAACGATGCCGAGCGGTACCGCGACCAGGATCGCCGCCGTCAACGACACACTCACCAGGCCCAGGTGCTGCAGCGTGCGCTCGAGCAGCCGCTGCCACAGCCCCTTGCGCTCAACCGCGACCTCCACCCCGAACCGATCAGCCAGCAGCCGCGCCGCCGCTTCCTGCTCGCTCGCGCCATCGAGCTTGACCATCCCGTTCAGTCCAGCCATCACCGGCTCGCTGATCGCACCTTCAAACCGCTGCAACAACGCCACCGCATCCGGCAGGCGCTGCGCCAGATCGCTGCGATAGAGCAGCAGCGCCTGATAGTCATCGAAATAGCCGAGATCGTCGGCCAGCTGCACCAATCCATAGCGTTCGATCTCGGCATCGGTGGTGTAGACCACGGTGGCGTCGATGCGACCACTGGCGATACCGCGATAGGCGAGATCATGATCTAGCCCCTGCACCCGCGTCTGCGGCAAGCGGTAGCGGCGCTTCAAACCGGGCCAGCCATCGCCGCGGTCGAGGAACTCGTTGCTGAAGCCGAAGCGCAGCTCGGGATGCGCGCGGAGATCGGAGATGGCCTGCAGACCGAGCCGCTCAGCGGTCTGCGCCGTCACCGCCACCGCATAGGTATTCTCGAAACCAAGTGGCGCCGACATCTCGACCCCGCGTCCTGCCAGCTCGGTGCGCAACGCATCCAATCCATCTAGCCCCTGATCGGCCAGAATCTCCCGCAGCAGGGTGCCGCTGTACTCGGGATAGACATCGATCTCACCAGCGAGCAGCGAGCCCCAAAGGATACGGGTGCCACCCAAGGCAGCCTGGTGCTTAACCTCAAAGCCGGCATCGGCCAGCAGCAAAGTCAGCGCGTCCCCCAAGATCACTGATTCCGTGAACTTCTTCGAGCCAACTGTGAGGTTTAGGTTTGGTGCAGAATCAACCGACCTTGTAACCAAAGGACCGGACTCAGCTTCAAGCCCAACTTTGGGTTCAAGCCCAGCTTCGGAATCAGGTTGAGGCTCCGCCGAAGGCCCCGTCAGTACATGGACCGCCGAGTCAGCTGTCGACTCGACTGGGGATTCAGCCAGCAGCTGCATAGGCACCGCCAGACAGGCAACGAGCAGCAGGAGCTCGACGCTCAAACACCATAACGAGAAGCACGGCCGACTCGAAAACATTTGCCGCCTCAGACACACAAATAGACATCGGTAGACCGGGATCGCAAAAGCGAGCATCTGTTGATGATGCCCAACCGCGCAGCGCCGGGTCGGCGGTGGTGACGGTATGACAAGAGTCTCACTGCGCCAAGGGCTCTGGGCGCCGCAGTGGTCCAAAAGCGGCATCCATGCGCTCGAATGGCAGCGATACCCCAACGGGTAGGTGCAGCATCCCAGTCGCATGCCACTGCTCGCAGCCATCGTGCTTCAGCATCACCGCGATGGGCTGGGGCTGGCCCTCCTCTGCAGTCGGGACAAAGGGCCGTGTCACTAGCGCTGTAAAGGGTGTCGGCCAGGAATCCGTAATCACCATCCAGGGCCACTGCAGACTGTATGGCTCATTGTCACCAACATGAATGCAGGCAGCCTCGCTGCTAGCCACGATGTCCTGCAGACCACGCACCCCCGTCCACCAGGCGGATGACTTTGCCATCAGCAGCATCAACAATGCCACACCGAGTATGCGCAGAGCGGTGGATGGCAACTTGCTGCAGGCTAGGCTTAGCCCTGCTTCCGTCTGCATGCCTCGCTCCGCTTCCCACTGCAGACTTTGCCCAGCTTCCTGCTGCAGGCTGCACCCCGATTCGCTGTGCAGACTTGGCACCGCCTCCCACCGCAGGACGAGCCAGGTCACCGCCGCCATGCCCAGCAAGCCCACGCCTAGTGTCATGGCTGACTTGAGGACGATGCCTTCGCCGAGAAGAAATTCTGCGCTGACCCAAGCAGAGATCAGCAACACCAGCCACAGGAGCAGCATCAGCGCTCGAGAAGCCAAGGATGAGCGCTGGCAACGATGCAGCACCCAAAAGCAAAGCAGCGTCACGCAGACCAGCATCACGATCAGCAGATGCTGGGCAGTGGTTTCGCCAAACAGGTAGCCCAGCGCGCTCGAGGGGTTAAGCCGTCCGCGCTCATAGTCGTTGAGACCAAAGGTCGTCCAAGCGACCCGCACCAGACCGTTGGCAACCAGCCAAAGCCCGATTCGATACCAAACGACGCGCTGTTTAGACGCGATCGGCTCCGAAGGCACCCAGGACAACAGCCAAGCGACCAGTCCTAGACCAAAGCAGAAGATGAAGGTCAACGGATGGAGCAGGAGCAACAGCGGACCCCAAGCGATAGCCAAGGCCATGACCCAACGACGCTGCGGCAAGAGCAGCATCGCCAGCAGCACGGGGCAGGTCAGATAGAGTCCATTCAGCAGCTCCGAGACGCCAGAGAAATTAAGCTGCATGGCCAAGAATGACGGCAGCACCAGCAGCAGCAATGCCGGCGCCCGATTCCGGAGCAGCAGCCAGCAGCTCCCTAAAGTTCCTAGCGGAATCGCCATGTAGGCGGCTGAGAAGAGGAAGCGACCCAACGCCAGATCCGCACCAAGCGAGAACGCCATCACCGCAGGCAACTGGGGCAAGACAGCGGAGACACGGAGGTTCGGTACAACTGCCGCCTGCTCGGTCACAATCGTGAAGAAATAGAACGAGCCATCCTCAAACAGTGGCAAACCGACCGCGGCAACAATCAAGTAGCCACAGAAGGCAAGCGCGACGGCAAAGTCGCCCGCGCGACGAAACTCGCAACCATCGTCGATTCTGTCTCGCAATGGCGTTTGCAGATCCACGGATTAACAGACAGGCGCGCTCAGACCCTGGCCCGCCTCGGTCAGCATCCGCTGCGGCTCGCGTTGGGCATTGACGAACTCGGCCACGAAGGGCTCGGCTGGAGCTTGCAGCAAAGCTTGAGCAGGGCCCTGTTGCACGATGCGTCCGGCGCGCAGCAGAACCAGTTGATCGCCGAAGAACACCGCCTCAGCCAGATCATGGGTCACCATCAGCACGGTCTTGTGCAGGCGTTGGAAGATCGCCGCCAACTCGCGTTGCAATTCGACCCGGATCATGGGGTCCAGGGCGCCGAGCGGCTCGTCGAGGAGGATCAGGTCGGGGTCCAGCATCAGCGCCCGCATCAACGCCGCACGCTGGCGTTGACCGCCAGAAAGCTCAAGCGGAAAGCGGTCTAGGAGCGCCGCAGGCAGCTGCACCAGCTCGGCCAGCTCAGCGAGTCGATCGCGTCGCCGCGATGCCGACCAGCCAAGCTCACGCGCCATCAACTCGACATTCGCGCGAACGCCCAAGTGTGGAAATAGCCCGCCTTCTTGGATCATGTAACCCATGCGCAAACGCGCCGAGCGCAGGTTACCGGTGCTCAGCGGCGCACCCTCGAACTGGACCTCGCCCACATCTGGCTGGATCAAGCCGGCGGCGAGTCGCAACAAGGTGGACTTGCCGCAACCGCTTGGGCCGATGAGGACGGTTGTCGCCGCTTCGGGACAGTCCAGGGAGACACCATCGAGGGCTAGCTGGTTTGCATAGCGCTTGGAAATGCCACGATAGCTGAGCATAATCTCGGCGTCAGAAGCCGCCACCGGTCCGGAAGCCACCACCACCAAATCCGTCGCCGGTGCCGAAGCCACCGCCGCCAAATCCGCCGCGTCCCGAACTGCCGCGCCCCGAGCCGCCCCAAGAAGAACCGCGACGATAGCTGCCCGAGCCAAACGCTGGATTAGCGCGCGGGGGCCGATAGCGATATTGCTCCTCCAAGCCCCGTAATAGCGACCGCCGATCGAGCAACCCATTGACAAAGTTGGCGAGCATCATCGCCACCATGGCCTTGTCATCGAATTCGGAGCCTGGCCGATCCATGCGACGCTGGCGCAGCTCGCGCTGTAGCTGCGTTAATTCCTTTAAACGCTCCTGCTGCTTGGCCCGAGTGGTCTCGGTCTGCTCACGCAGGAAGCTGATCCGGCGTTGCTGGCGATCAATCTCGACCAGATTTGCCACCAGTTGATCATCTTCGGGCATCGGCGTGGCGCGCGCAGCGCGCTCAAGCGCTTTCAACGCGCTTGCGCCCAGCGCTTGGGCGAGCTGGTCGATGGCCGCACGGCTCTGGGCGTCTTGACCGGACGCAAACAGCGCGCGCTGCTCGCGCAGTGCCTGCAACTGCTGTTGCACGGCATCGATTCGCTGGTCGATCTCGTCGAGCGCCTCCTGCTCTTGATCGCAGGCATGGTCCAACGCCGGTATGCCGTCAGCTGCCCGGGCCGCCTCATCAAGCGCACGCAGCGCATCGATCTCGGCCTCCGCCCGCTGCTGCATCCGCTCGGCATGCGCGCGCAGACGCGGGCCGATCTCGAGCAGCCGCTGGTAGCTCAGCCGTGAATCGGCGTAGCCAATCAGCCGCGCGACCTTGCCATCGAGCCAGGCAAATAGCCCGCGTGCGGCATAGTCGGCAGTCCCATAGCCGCGTTGCCATAGATACATAAAGAGTGGATCGGCCTGGTAGCGACTGCCCTTCGTGACCTGCTCCTGCTCGCGCTCAGTCGCCTTCTCGTCAGCATGCAGAGCAGTACGCTCAGCCTCATGAGCACGCTCCAGCTGGGACTGATAAGCCGCATCCGATGCCAATCGCGCCTGCGCCGCGGCCTCAGCCGTATCCAGCCTATCTGCCGCTGCCTGCAAACGCTCGACCTGTGCGGCTCGTTCCCGCTCAAGCGCGTCCAGACCGGCCTGGGCGTCGGCAATTTGCTGCTCCACCAACGCCGCTGCCGCGTCGCGCTGCTTGAGCCATTGGGCTGCCTCGGCCTCGGCCCGGTCCAAAGACCCGCTCGCCCCGGTCTCCAGCAGCTCGATGCGCAGTTTCGCCAGCGACCTTAACTGCTCGGCACGCTGATGCAGGAGCGCCTGCTGCTGCGTGCGCAGCTCGCTCAGCTGGGCATCAAGCTCATCAAGCGCCCGTTGTTGACCCCGTGCGGCCTGAGCTACTTCGGCAATGGCTTGACGACCGGTGATCATCGATACGCCCATCGGTGGCTTCGGACACTCATATCCATAGGGCTACCAGTCGGTGATGGCCGCGCCGCTGCTCGGCACGGAGTAACGTGGCTCAAGCTCACCAGGCGCCTTGGCGCCCAGGAGATCGTCCTGGATGATGCCATCATCGCCCTTATCAGCCGCCACGCGCTCGAAGGTTGCGCGGTCGACCCGCAGACCCCAGCGTTCGACCCGCTTGGTCTCGCCGGTCTCTTCACTGCGCACCGGCACCGCAACCCGTCGCCCGCCAGCATCGATCGCCTCGACGACCAGATAATAGTTGCGCGCCTCTGGATTGGCCTCGGGAATGCGCCAAACACCGCTGCGTACCCCAGGCCGATTGACGACCCTGATCTGATAACCGACCGCAAGCTGATCACGCAGTTGCTCGAGCTGGGTCAGCAGATCGCGCGCAAGCCCGGTCTCGCCTTGATCCAGCGCCTGCCGCGCCGCGGCCAGCAGCTGATCGGCTTGCGCATTCACCCTCTCCGAGCCGGCCAGCTCGCGCACCTCAGCATGACGCGCCTTGAGCGTATTCGGTAAGACCTGGTTGGGCATCACGACCAGCAGTATCCAGGCGCCAACCAGTAGCAGCAGCGCCAACCATGCGCCCAGCAGCCACTTGCCCCAACGATTGCGACTGACATACAACCGCGCCAAGGTAACCGCAAACGAGGGCGCCGGCGGCTGATAGACAAAACGATCATCGCGCAGCGCGCGCACGCCCTCATCGAGCACCGCATCACTGACCTCGATGCCCTGGGCGGCATAGACCCGTTGCAACCGGATCTTCAACGCCGCCTCACGCGCACCGCTGTCGAGCTCCTGCTCCACCAAGCGCTGCTGGCGGCGCAGGCTATCGACCACGTCCATCGCCAGCATCAGGTCGTCGAGCGGAGCCTGACCCTCCGCCTGTTGCGGATCATCCTGGCTCTGGCTCATACCCCGGCCCTGCTGGGACATCGCCCTGGTATCCTGTTCCGCCTAGGCTGTCACCAACGCTTGGCCTTGCTCGGCTAGCCGGGCCATGCGTCGCTTGCCATCCTCGACCGCGTCACGAATCTCCTCGGCGTTGCGGGTCGACGCCAGGCGCATCTCCTCGATGATCTCGCGCGAGCGGGTTTGATAGTTGACCACGGAGTCGACCAGCTTCTTCACCGATTCGGCGCGAACGGTCGGCCCGTAACCTGCCTTGATCGCCGCTTCTTGGACCTTGCCACCCATTTCGGCCAGCACCTCGAGTGACTGACTGATGCCGTCTTTCATTGCATTGAGGGTCTCGGTGGTCTCGGCGAGCCCGAACATCCCGGTAAATGAGGCGCTGAGCGCAGTCAACACCGTCTCGTTGGTGCTGAAGAAGCTGATCGCCTGCTGATAGAGGCGCTCCTTGGCGTTGGTGGTCTGCAGCAGCCGCGCCATGACCACCTCAGAGGTATTGTAGGAAACAGTCAGGTTATCGGCCAAGTCCTTGGCAATCTGATAGCGCTTCTCGACATCTTGCAAGGCGCGCACCTGCTCATCACGGCCCATCTCGAGCCGGGCTCGGGCAGCGGCATCATCGCCGCTAAAGGCCTCGATCTCCCGCATCGCCAGATCGACCTCGGCGCGTGACGCCTCGAGCTGTGCCTCGGCCGTCTTCAGCACCTCCAGCGCCAGCACCTCCGATGACTTGAGCGCACCGCGAAAATCCTGATAGGCATCCAGAATGCGTTGCTCACGCTGGATCTGATCGTTGGTGCTGTCGGTGACTTCAAGATAGGCCGCCTTAATCTTCTCGAACCGGCTCGGAATATCGCCTCGCGTTGCCTTCATCCAGACGTTGGCAACACGTTCGAAGGTATCGATCTTCCCGTCATCGAGCTGATCGACCATCGTTTTGGCGTCATGTCGAATACTGTTGAAGGCGTCGGTGATCTCCTCGAAGCGGTTACCCACATCCATTGCCTGCACTTGCTCACGGACGACCGTATTGAAAACACTGGCCTGAGTCAGCGTGCGCGCAATGGCCGCGACCCGGTCTTCATCGAGGCCCGCGATCGCATTGAGTAACGGCATCATCGGATCATCAGCGCTGCGCTGCTCGGTGGGCGCCAGGCCGATCTCGTGCAGGGTTCCCAACGCCCTGTCCAAATACTGCATCGGGGCCGCGGTCATAGTCATGAGGTTTCCTCTTTATCGATGGGCGATCGATGGGCGCGGGGGTCGAATGCGCATGGGCGCAATGGGGGCATCAACAAGTAGCAGTTGGCGTCCGTCAAGCAGTTGCGCAAGTGCTCTTCAGCCGACACCCATAACCTGGCACACTTGCCGATGCTGCGAGCCTTGGCTACTGGTCCGCCAGCCCAAGCTCGGCACCCGCACCACTCCATACCCTCTCACCCCTGGGGAGACAGAAGAAACGATCATGAGCGACAGCGTCAAGTACCTGCTCGACGAAGAGCATCTGCCCAAGTTCTGGTACAACATCAATGCCGACCTACCCGAGCCGATGGCGCCGGTGCTCCACCCTGGAACCAAAACGCCGATCACCCCCGATGATTTGGCGCCGATCTTCCCGCGCGCGGTGATCGAGCAGGAGATGAGCACGGAGCGCGAGATCGAGATCCCGCAGCCGGTTCGCGATGTGTATCGGCAATGGCGCCCATCACCGCTCTTTCGCGCCCGTCGCTTGGAGAAGGCGCTCGATACCCCGGCGCGCATCTACTACAAATACGAGGGCGTCAGCCCGGCGGGCTCGCATAAGCCCAACACCGCCATCCCACAAGCCTTCTACAACAAGGCCGAGGGCGTCAAGCGCATCACCACCGAGACCGGCGCCGGCCAATGGGGCTCGTCGCTGGCGCTCGCTGGCACCTTCTTCGACCTCGAGATCGTGGTCTTCATGGTTCGGGTCAGCTTCAACCACAAGCCTTATCGGCGCGCCTACATGGAGACCCTAGGCGCCGAATGCATCGCTAGCCCAAGCGACCGCACCGAGTCTGGCCGCGCCATCCTCGCCGAGCATCCGGACAGCACCGGCAGCCTCGGCATCGCCATCAGCGAGGCCGTCGAGCTCGCGGTCCAGCGTGACGACACCCGTTATGCGCTCGGCAGCGTGCTCAACCATGTCCTGTTGCATCAGACCCTGACCGGGTTGGAATCGATCGAGCAGATGCAGATGGCGGATGACTATCCGGACCTGGTCATTGGCTGCACCGGTGGTGGCAGCAATTTCGCTGGCCTCGCCTTCCCGTTCCTGCATCAGACGCTTCGTGATGACCTGAAAACCGAGTTCATCGCCGTCGAGCCATCGGCCTGCCCAACCCTCACCAAGGGCGCCTTTGCTTACGACTTCGGCGATACCGCCCACCTGACCCCACTGGTCAAGATGTACACACTCGGCTCCACCTTCGTCCCACCGGGTTTCCATGCCGGTGGACTGCGTTATCACGGTATGGCGCCGCAGATCAGCCATTTGGCCAAGCTCGGCTTGATCAAACCGCGCTCTTACAACCAGCTTGAATGCTTCGACGCTGGCATCCGGTTCGCGAAGGCCGAGGGCATCTTGCCGGCACCCGAGGCGAACCATGCCGTGCGCGCCGCCATCCACGAGGCCGAAAAGTGCCGCGAATCGGGCGAGTCGAAGGCGATCCTATTCAACCTCTGCGGCCACGGCCACTTTGATATGCAGGCCTATATGGACTACAAAGAGGGCAAGCTCAGCGACCTCAGCTACGATGAGGGCGAGATGGCGATGGCCTTGGCTGGTCTGCCAAGCGGCTGTTAGCCGAACCCGCTTCGCCCGCTCAGCCGAATCCGTTGCGACACCCTGCTAAGGAGATTGCCATGTCGACCCCTTCCGCAAGCACCCTGTCAGGTCGGAATCTTCTCGGTCTGCAACCTCTGCAACGGGTCATCGGTCGCTGTGTCGGCGCCTTGAGCGCCTGCACGCTCTTGCTCTGTGCTTTAGCCGTCGTTGCCGATGAGGAGGCGCAGCCGTCCAGCGATCGCTCTACCGAGCAGGCGAGTCTGCTGCTGCAGCTCGAGATGCTCAATCGCAAGCAGGCTGCTCTCGAGGCGCAGGCGGCACAAGTACAGCCCCTGCAACGCCAGCTGGACGCAAGCCAGAGCGCCGCGGAGCGGGCTGAGGCCCGCGCCGAGGCCCTCCGTATCGAGCTCGAAAAGCTTAGGCAGCAGCGTCAGGGCGAGGCACAAAAACACAGCGCCCAGCTCACCGCTGCCGAGCTGAGGCTACGCGAGCACAAAGATCGGCTAGGCAATCTTGATGCTCACATTCAACGCCTTGAGCAGCAGCTCGCGCAACGCGAGGCACAGATCGCAGTCCTGCAAGCGGCAGAAGCTCGGCGCGCGGAGGCGAAACACCAGCTCGAACAGCGCATCCATGAACTGCGCGCACGCTTACCCGCACCGGAAGGTGGCACGGTCACTGCCACTGAAGCTCGTGCGCAGGCTCGTGCAGACGCGGAGACGCTCGAACGTCTCATCCGCGAAGGCCAAGGTATCAACAACCCTCAGCTCTGGCAGCACATCAGCGAGGCTGAGAACGCACTGCATCGAGCCCAATACCTGCTCGCTCGCGCTGAGGGCAGTCGCACCGTCTATCGGGTGCGTCCCGGCGACTCGCTGGCGCAGATTAGCGCGATGCAATACGGGACAGATCAGGCCTGGGAACGGATCTTCGAGGCCAATCGACATCTGCTCGATGACCCCGAACGCGTGCTGCCCGGCTTGACCCTAGTCATCCCCTAGCCGTCCCCTAAACAAGAAAGGATCTGAGCTGAACCTGCTCGAAAAGCCATCCGGTGCCAGCCGAACGCGCGACCACTTCGCCCATGACACTCACGCCCAGCACCTTCTTTGGCGCACTCTCCCACGACACGAGATTGCGAACCTTGATGCTGCTATCCCGGCATTCGGAGCTCTGTGTCTGCGAGCTCACCTACGCGATCGGTGTCAGCCAGCCTCACCTGTCCCGCCACCTTGCGCAACTGCGTGAGCAGGGCCTGGTCGTCGATCGACGCGCGAGCACCTGGATCTACTACCGGATCAATCCCAACCTGCCCGACTGGGCAAAAACCCTGCTTCGCAACGCGGAGGTCGGCCTAACTTCGACGGCACCCTTCATTGACGACAGCCTCGCATTGAGCGCAATGCCCAATCGCCCCGACGCGCCGCGCTGCGCCTAAGCCACCCTGCCTCAACGCGCCATCCTCAACACCCCTCTTCCTTCACCGCTGTTAGCCTAATGAGGGGTCAGCAGCGCTCTCCACGCTCCCACGGCGCTCGCTGAGCTGTCATCATTCCGTAAACATTTGGTCATCCATATATGTGGTTAAAGCGATAGACTACAGGGAGTCACTGCACTCGCTGAACGGAATCATCAACAACCCTCTTTTTGACCTTCGGAGACTACTCTTGAGCACAGGCATCGGCATCAACGGCTTTGGCCGCATGGGACGGCTCGCACTGCGCGCCGCCTTGGATCGCAGCTTAGAGACTGATCTCATCTTCACCCGCATCAACGAAATCGCCTGCGACGCAGCCGGCTCAGCGCACCTGCTCCAGTTCGACTCGGTGCACGGGCGCTGGAGCCACGACTGCCGCGGCAGCCAAACCGACCACGGCGAGCAGCTCAGCATTGACGGACAGACCCTCGCCTACAGCCAGCACAAGACCATCGCCGAAGGCGACTGGTCCGACTGCGATATCGTCTTCGAGGCGACCGGCAAGCACCACAAACAGCCCGAATTGCTGCAAGGCTATTTCGATCAGGGTGTCAAGACCGTCATCGTCGCCGCGCCCACCAAGGGCGCGCTCGACATCGTCTACGGTGTCAACCACGATCGCTATGACCCGGCCGAGCACCGCCTCCTTACCGCCGCCTCCTGCACCACCAACTGCCTGGCGCCGGTGGTGAAGGTCATGCACGAACAAGTCGGCATCGTCCACGGTTGCATGACCACCATCCACAACATCACCAACACCCAGCGCATCGTCGACCTCGGTCACAAAGACCTGCGCCGCGCCCGCGCCTGCGGCGAATCGCTGATCCCGACCACCACCGGCAGCGCCAAGGCCATCACCAAGATCTTCCCTGAGCTCACCGGCAAGCTCAACGGTCACGCCGTGCGTGTGCCGCTGCTCAACGCCTCACTGACCGATTTCGTTTTCGAGGCCGCGCGCTCGGTCACTGCCGAGGAGATCAACAGCCTGCTCAAGACCGCCGCCGAAGGCGACCTTGCTGGCATCCTCGGCTACGAAGAGCGCCCCCTCGTCTCGGTGGACTACCTCAACGACCCCCGCTCCTCCATCGTCGACGCCCTCTCCACCATGGTCATCGACGACACCCAGGTGAAGCTCTATGCCTGGTACGACAACGAATGGGGCTACGTGAACCGCATGGTCGATATCGCCGAGATGGTCGCCAACGCGCGTTGAGCGAAACGACGCGCATGGATAAGAACACCCGCAACTATCTGACGGTCACCGCCGGCTACTGGGCCTTCACCATCACCGACGGTGCCATCCGCATGCTGGTGGTGCTCTACTTCCACCAGCTCGGCTACTCGCCCTTCGAGGTCGCGATGCTGTTCCTCTTCTACGAGGTCTTCGGCATCATCACCAATCTGGTCGGCGGCTGGCTCGGCGCCCGCATCGGGCTGAACCTCACCATGCACATCGGCATGGGACTCCAGGTGATCGCACTGGCCATGCTCACCGTACCTGATGCCTGGCTTGGCGTGGTCTATGTGATGGCCGCGCAGGCGCTGTCCGGCATCGCCAAAGATCTGAACAAGATGTCGGCCAAGGCCACGGTGAAGACCCTAACCGGCGAGGGTCCGGCCGGCGAGTCCAAGCTGTTCAAGTACGTCGCTGTCCTCACCGGCTCCAAGAACGCGCTCAAGGGCGCTGGCTTCTTCGTTGGCGCCGCGCTGCTGCAGGCGTTCGGCTTCCGCAATGCACTCTTCAGCCTCGCGGGTGGACTATTCCTGGTGATGGTCATCACCATCGCGCTGCTGCCCTCCGGCGTCGGCAAGCTCAAGGAAAAGGCCAAGTTCACCCAGGTGTTCTCCAACACGCCAGCCATCAACTGGCTCTCAGCCGCGCGCTTCTTCCTGTTCGGCGCCCGCGATGTCTGGTTCGTGGTCGCGCTGCCGGTCTATCTCTCCGCCGTGCTCGGCTGGGAGTACACCGCCGTTGGCGCCTTCCTCGCGCTCTGGGTGATCGGCTACGGCATCGTTCAAGCCGGCGCCCCGGCGCTGATCCACTCGAACCAACAAGGACAGGGCCCGGGTGGTCGCACGGCCTTGCTTGGCGCGTTACTGTTGGCACTGATCCCCGCCGGCATCGCGCTGGCCTTGATGGAAGGCCCCGCATTGGCCTGGGAGCCGGCGCCGATTCTGATCATTGGGCTGATCCTCTTTGGCATCGTCTTCGCCATCAACTCCGCGGTCCATTCCTACCTGATCCTGGCCTATGCCGATGCGGACAAGGTGGCGCTCAACGTGGGCTTCTATTACATGGCCAATGCCGGTGGCCGGCTAGCTGGCACGGTACTGTCGGGCCTGATCTACCAACTCCAGGGTCTGGAAGGCTGTCTCTGGTGGTCGACTGGCTTCCTGCTTGCCGCGGCCCTGCTCTCGCTCTGGCTGCCGCGCGCTCCCCAAGCCGCAGCCCTTCCCGCCGCACCGCCGCAACCAAAGCTTATCGATGCCGAGGGCCTCGTCGAGCCAACCCGGTTGGCCGAGCTCTTTGCGCCGATCTCAGGTCGGATTCAGGGCTGTTCGGTGCGCGAGGGTGATGCCGTCAGCGCCGGACAAGTTTTGCTGCGCATCCTGCCAACCCAAGCCGAGGCCACCGAGCAGCACATTCAGGCGCCTTGGGATGGCGAGGTCGCGCGCGCGCACGTGCGCGTCGAAGGGCGCGAGGTCGAGGCACAGGCGCTGTTGTTCGAGCTCTTCGATCCAAACAGCCTGGTCCTGCGCTTCTCGGTGGATCGATCGCAGGCGCTCGGCCTGGCCCCTGGCCAACCCGTGCAAGCTCATTTCGAAGGCGCACCGGGCAGCCCCATTGATCTGACGTTGACGCGCGCCTGGCCAGCCCTTGAGCCGGAGACCGCTCGGCGCATGTTCGAGGCACACCTGCCAGCACAAGCCGGCTTTGCCATTGGCATGGTGGCCAAGGTGCGCATTGAGCCCGCCATCACGTTGCAACTTCCTACTTCGAGGACGCTGATGGAAGCCATGCCCGTCTCGTCCTGAGGCAATGAGGATATGCCCAATCGGATCTCACCGCCTACTCGTTAGTGAAGAGGTCAACACCGTATCTGTCCAGCATCTCGAGCGCCTTGCCACCGCCACGCGCAACACAAGTCAGCGGGTCTTCAGCAACGATCACCGGCAAGCTCGTCTCCTCGGCAATCAGACGGTCGATATCGCGCAAAAGCGCGCCGCCGCCGGTCAGCACAATGCCGCGCTCAGCGACATCCGCACCCAGTTCCGGCGGTGTCTGCTCGAGTGTCTGTTTCACAACCATGACGATGCCCATCAGCAACTCTTGGAGTGCGTCCAACACCTGATGGCTATTGAGCTTGAAGCTTCGCGGCATGCCCTCGGAGAGATTGCGGCCTTTGATCTCGATCTCCATCAGGTCGCTGCTCGGAAACGCCGATCCGATGCTGTGCTTGATGCGCTCAGTGGCCGCCTGACCGATGAAGCTGCCGAAATGCTGGCGCACATAGCTCATGATGCTGTCATTAAAATTGTCACCGCCGACCCTCACCGACTGGGATAAGACAATACCGTTCAGCGAGATCAAGGCCACTTCCGAGGTGCCTCCGCCAATGTCCAGCACCATCGAGCCGCGCGGCTCCTGGACCGGCAACCCAGCTCCGAGCGCGGCCGCCATCAGCTCCTCGATGAGATAGACCTCGCGCGCGCCGGCCCCGATCGCCAGCTCCTTGATCGCGCGTCGCTCGACCTGGGTCGAGCCGCAGGGCACACAGATCAGCACGCGCGGGCTAGGACGAACGATGGCCGATGCGTGCACCTGGTGCAGAAAATGCCGCAACATCTTTTCAGTGATGGTGAAGTCAGCGACCACGCCGTCCTTCATCGGGCGAATGGCGGTGATGTTCTGCGGCGTTCGCCCGAGCATCCGCTTCGCCTCCAGGCCGACCGCGACCACCGCCCTGCGCCCGGTCTCATTGTCCTGACGAATCGCGACCACCGAGGGCTCGTTCAGCACAATCCCCTTGCCGCGGGCATAAATCACCGTGTTTGCCGTTCCTAGATCAATCGACAAATCATCAGCGAAGAGCCCCCGAAAGCGTCTCAACAACATCAAGCTTTATCCTCAAAAGGGGAAGACAACTTCATCTAGCGCTCCTTGGCATCGCTAGCGCAGTGAATATACCGAACTGATCGAGGATTTTCTCGGCCCCAAGCGACGCCTTAACGCACAGATGCGCCATGAATCTTGCCGGCGTCACCCTGTTCCACTTCATCGCGGGTGGCTACGCATCTGCGCCTTCAGTCGCTCAAGCTCGGCAAGGGCGGCTTCCTTCGCCGCGCGCTCTTGTTCCTTCGCCGCGCGTTCCTGTTCCTTCGCCGCGCGTTCCTGTTCCTTCGCCGCGCGTTCCTGTTCCTTCGCCGCGCGCTCTTGTTCCTTCGCCGCGCGCTCTTGTTCCTTCGCCGCGCGTTCCTGTTCCTTCGCCGCGCGCTCTTGCTCTCTCGACAAGCGCTCCTGTTCTACCTCCGCCTGCACCCGTTCTACCTCTGCCTGCGCCTGCTCTAAGCGCGCCCGGGCCTGCTCGATCTCGGCACGGCGGTCTTCGAGCTCTTCTTGGATACTCGCTTGCTGGCGGAGGTAGTTCTGTCGCGCTTGATAGGCGTGGTAGGCGCGGTCTTTCTCGGAGAAGGTTTTCAGGGTGCTCATGGCTTGCCTCATCTCGGGGGTCTGCATCCAAGGCGGCAGCGCCTCGCTGTCGAGGGTGGCGCCTTCCTTGAAGAATTTGAGCCAGCGTTCTTGCTCGGTGTTGACTCGCTCAGCGTGGAATTTGTTCAGCTCTAGCAGCCAGATGCCACCGTGTTCGACCAGGCTGCAGCCTTGGGCATCGCGCAACCGAAAGTCGTGCAGGTAGCGGTCGGGATCGGGGAGCAGGTCTTGGGCCAGCAGCCAGATGGCGTAGGTGGGCTTGAGCTTGGTGTAGGACTCGCCGCTGCTGAGCTGTGAGCTGTAGAGATCGGCCCAGCCATAGCTGATGCGGGCGGGGAGATCACGATAGGCGAGAAGCTGGATCTCGATCTGATACAGGCCGCCCTGGCCATCACGAGCCTTGACATCGACGATGCTGAGCTTGTCGTCGAGGAATTCGCGCTCGTTGTAGGGGTTGAGGATCTCGACCTGGCGGATCGGCGCGGGGAGATCGGAGCCGAGCATGGCGTTGAGGAAGTGGATCAGCAGGGCGCGGTTGGCCTCGGCGCCGAGCAGGGCCTTGAAGACGCAATCGATCTTGGGGTCGATGGGGTGGCGCATGGTGGGAGTCTAGCAGAGGCGCAACGGAGCAGGCTGCGCATCGGTACCGCTTATTACTTTGATCCTGGCATAGTCGTTGTGGACTGGCGCAAGACGATGACCGCCCAGCTGAATAACGGCTCTGATCAGGCTGTTCGAAGCCACCTGCCTAGCTTGTCGCCGAGCGCTTGAGATTCAGCTCCAGCAGCCGACTCAGGATTTCTTCATCGGCCATGTCAGCCCTGTAGTCGTCCCAACCGTAGGCGGCAGCCACTGCGGCGTCGAGCGTCTTATGGGCATTGTCGAGCCAGGCCGGGCGCGCGTTGTAGAGGTTCGTCAGGGTGCGCTTTTTCAGTTCCTTCTCGTGCTCGGCCTTGGGGATGATGCGATCGGGGTAACCGGGCACGACCTCGGGCACGATATCGACCCATTCCAGCGGATTGAGCCAGTGACGGCGCAACGCGTCGAGCTGATGAGCCGCTTCAGCGATGCGTTCCGCATGGGTGCGAACGGCTGACGCCACGCTTGGAATGATGGCACCGCTGGAGAGCGTCTCGGTCTCCCCTGCGGTATCGGCTGGCGTCAGGCCCTCGGGGAAGGGGAAGGTCTCGAAGGTGGTGGTTGGGGTGTAGCGAGGATCGTTGCCCTTTCCGAGCCAAGTGCACATGCGCAGCGACCAAAGCTCATGAAACCGCGAGTGCAAGATTCCAAAAGTGGTGTCGTCTGAACGGGCGATGACGATGATCTGTTGATCAGGGAAAACACTGCTATTTAGCCAGGCAAACAACCTGTACTTAGCGACCATCGGTGTAGCGATGTAACGCCTCAACGGCGCCAGAGCTTTGCGAATCTCGGCTCCAGAACGACCCAGCCGCCACCAGTAAAACTTGCGTTTTTCGTCACGCTGGCGCTCGCGTTCCGCCTTAACATGGTTAAGTACATGCTCGAAGGGGGCCTCATAGAACGCAGCGTCGATTTCAGATAGTTCGTTGCCATAGTCGATTAGCCACGTGTCGGAAGAACGGCGAGTGACATCCATACCGTTAGCCCATGGCGTGAGAACACCCTGATTCGAGCATCCGTTTGGATTAGGTTGTTTCAACCACTTTCTGGCTAAATCACCAGGAATATCGAAACGCCCGACCTTGGCTAGACCTCGTATACAAGCCCCATCGTTTTCTTCCAGAAGTCTTGATCTCGTCAGATCAGCCGCTTCTGCTTCGGTGCATCGTATTGCACCGGTCAGATCGCTATGTATTTCGGTTGCTTGCTGCCCATCGAGCCAAGCAGTAGGCCAGTCTTCCGCACGCCCAAAAGCGACCAACGAGACACGCACTGCAGCGCCCTCGTTGATCCAGGGCTCATCTGACCACGCCTCGAAGATTGAACCGATCTCCGTGATCCGCTGCAGCACCTTACGATTGGCGCCGCCACGGATGCTGTTGGTTGCGACCAGTCCGGCGGCGCGGACCTTGCCCGCCTCGATCTGCGCCCGTGCCTTCTCAAACCAGTAGGTCACTAGGTCAGCGCCGGCAGGAACGCGTCCGTCATAGAGCCTCGCTAGCCCGTCGAAATAGGCATCTCCGAGTGCGCGGCGCTTCTTGCTACCACCCAAGAACGGCGGATTCCCAACGATCGCATCAGCCTCCGGCCACTCTGGCTCGGTGCCATCCTCGTTCAGCACCGCATCGCGGTTCTCGATGGTGTCGAGCGGCTTCAGGATCGGGTTGCGGTTGAGGTTGAAGCCGTGGGCGAGCATCCACTGGATCTCGCCGATCCAGACCACGACACGCGCGAGTTCGGCGGCAAAGGGGCTCAACTCGATGCCAAGCACGTTCTCGGGTCCGACCATCGGGAAGGCTCGTGGAAGGCCCATTTCCATCGCTTCGATGATGATCTGGTGCTCGAGGTCTTTGAGCCCGAGCAGCGCGAGCAGCAGGAAGTTGCCGGAGCCACAGGCGGGATCGAGCACGCGGTAGCGCCTGAGACGGTCTAGGAATCCCTGTAGCAGGGCGAGCCCAGCATTGGTCGCCTTGGTGCTTGCGGATGCGTTCTTGGCCTTCTGAGCCTTGTCCATCTGCGCCTGAATATCCGCCTTGACCCTGCTCCACTCCTCCCGCAGCGGTTGCAGCACAACCGGGTCGACCAGGCGCATGATGGAGTTGGGATCAGTGTAGTGAGCACCGAGCTGGGTGCGCTTGTCGGGGTCAAGCCCGCGCTCGAACAGGGTGCCGAAGATGATCGGATTGATGGCGGACCAGTCGAGCCTGGCGACCTCGATCAGCAGATCGACATCCTTGTGCTCCAGCGGCAGGGTGACATCCGAGTTGAACAGGCCGCCGTTGAACCAGTCGATGACGTCAACCCCCATCAGACCGCCCTGGGCCATGGCGCCGAACAGGCTGCTGAGCATCCCTGCAAGCTGGGCTGGAGACTGTTTGCCGGCTTTCAGGAGCCGTGAGAAGAGTTGATCCGGTAACAAGTCGATGTCTTCAGCGAAGAGGCAGAACAGCAGTTGCTGACTGAAGTGCGCAACGGCATCGGCAGGGTGGCCGCGCGAGCGCAGTGCAAGGGCGAGCTCGGCAAAGCGTCCAGCGGCTTCTTCCGTGAGACTTGCTGTGGTTTGGGTCGGCTTGAGCTTGTCGGGGTCGGTGAACGCCCACTTGAGCAGTCGGCGTTTGGCCTGGTCGCGCAAGTCCTCGAGCCGCAGGACGTGCGTGACCGGCACCAGGCGATTGAAGGCGGTATGAATCTCGATCGTCTGCGCGTCGGAAACGATGAGCAGCGGTGGATAGTCGAGCGCTGGGGTGTACTGCTGCAGCTGCGCGAAAGCCGCCTTCAAATCCTTGCCCGGACCTTTGTACTCCCAGGCGAAGCGGTCCTTGCGCCAGACATCGGCCCAGCCGTCGGCGCCCGTGGTCTTTTCTGCGCCCTTCTCGAAGCAGAACCATTCCCCTCTCGGATCGGCTTCAACCGGCGTGGGCTCATCCAGCAGCCGGCAGAGATCGATAAAGTGTTCCTGTGCGGAGGAGCGCTCCTTGAGCGTGACGCCCGTCCACTTCCTGACAAACTGGTCTGCGTCCATCGATGTATGCATTGTATCGTACCTCTCGGAGCTTCCAGCTGAACGCATCCTCTACCGCCTCGGAGAGCTGCGGCGAAGCGCCCATCGAGAAGCGCCCACCGAATAGCGTCTGTAGACTTGCGGCTGCGCCGGGCGGCGTGAGCTCACCGCGCCGCATGTCCAGCAGCACAACCCCTGCCGCAGAACAGTGGCCATACAGAGTACTCGAGCATGACCGATCAAGCTCTCAACAGCACCCAAAACATGCTGCCCATCGAGGACTTCGCGAAGGCCAAGCAGATCGAGACCGCGAAATGCATCCAGATGGTTCGCGACGGCTTCTACGATGGCCGCTTGATCAATGGGGCTTGGTATGTGAGCAAGCTGGAGTTGGACGCGCGGCAGGATCAGGGCCGGGGCCGGCAGTCCCGATCGAGATCCAGGCCGAAGCCCAGTCGTCACGCCAAGGCCCAGCCCCGGCGCATGGGCGGTTTACCCGACATGTCGATCTTTTTCATCCTCATGGCCCTGTTCAGCCTCATCCTCAGCCTGATCCTGGTGCTGACCTATTGGCCGGGGAGCACGGCTTATCCCGATCATATTGACCTCGACGCCTACCGAGAGCCGATCCTCTGGGGCTTGGGCGGCGTCTTGGCGGCCAGCCTGTTTGCCGCACTTGCGCGGGTCATCCACGACCTCAGTCTGCTGGTCGGCGCGACCGTGAAGCGTCGCGACTAAGGAGGCGAGGACAGCATGCCCTTCGACCCGCAACGCTTCTATGGCCTGGCGCAGCAGTCACGGCAAGCTGTGGATTATCACCTGGCATCAGCGCGCGAAGCCGGATGCCAAAAGCCTGTCGGCTTCTGGCATCCGGCATCGCGCGCGACTTCAATGCGAATATCGGCTTGTCGCAAACCATCCACAGGAATCGTTATCCCTATGACAGGATCACCCCCTGCAGCCAGGGGCAGCGCTGATTGCGCCGCGTCGCGGCTTGCACGGCAAGATTTCGCCGGTTGGCCTATGCCTTGCTTCGTTCCTCCTGCAATGAATACTCTCGAACAACGTCTACTGAGCGCACGTCCGGTGTTGGACGCGCTGTGCCAAGCGATGCGGCGCGAGGCGGCAACCCTGTTCGCGCGCGAACCGGTGATGATCAGCGCGCCCACGGCGGCCCTGTATCGCCTCCAGCACGACCCTGCCGATGGCACCGAGAGTCTCGTCGGTGAATGGCGCAACGCCCAGGGTCATCGCCTGGGGATGCTGGTCTGTCACGCCAGCGGACACTGCTTTGCCGAGCACGACATCCTGCGCGCACATCCACATGATCCGCGCTGGTTCGTGGAGGCCGTCGAAGCCTGGGGCCTGTATGAGATCGGCAGCTCCGAAGACCCGCCCCTGAACCAGACGGCAAACCGCGCCGAGATCCAGGCCGAGCTACGCTTGCTCCAGCAGCCCTGATCACACCTTGACGCGATCGACGTCACCGCACCGCTCCAAGCGCCATCGACGCACCATGCTCATCCTCTATCACAAGCATCCCACCAGCGCCCGCACGCGGTTCCTGCGCTTCGCCCATGGGGGCATCTGCGACTGCGGCCCGCTGCCTCCGGAGGCCGACCTGACACCGCCACCGGCACTCTGCACGCATCCGCTGCTGGTCTTGCGCGCGGCCGCAATGAACCTGGGTCTACCGGATGATGGACTGATGCCGAATGCGAGCTTTCGCTGCGGCCTGCGGATCGGCTCGCACGAAGAGCAGGTGCATCTGGGTCAGTTCGCCGGCATCGATCCGCCCATCGATCAGGTCACTGCCTGCGGCGCCCGGTTCGTTGATCTGGTGCAGGCCCGCGGTCAGCCGCCGATCGAACTGAAGCTGCTGCGCATGGCCTATGAGCATGTGCTTGGCTGAGCCACCCGGCTCAGCACGCTGACGCGCAGCTGGGGCGGGCTGAGGCGGCTGGTCCGGTCGGAGCAGCCGCTCGCTTGTTATTGATTTGGGTAGCTGTGGCTGTCGTTCGGCACGACCTTGTAGGGTAGCAATGGCGACAGGGACAACTCACAGGCCGCCTACATCCAGTGGGCCACCGGCAATCCCACCGGCTTAGAGCGCAAAATCGCCAGACAAAGGCTCTGGCCCTTCCACCACCGGCAACGTTAGGGTATTGCCCCAATGCGACCAGCCACCGTTGTAGAGGCGCACGTCTTCGTAGCCCAGATGCTTGAGCTGCAGATAGGTCAGGCCCATCCGAAAACCATCATGGCAGTAGACGTAGATCGGCTTGTCCTTGGGTAGCCCGGCGTAGAGGGCGCTCAGCGTGGCATCGTCGCGCCACTTGCCGGTCGAGCCATCGGTGCCGTGGAGGCTGATGATGTTGATCGCGCCCGGGATATGCCCGCCCATGATCGAGTGGCGGATCACCTCGCCGGTGTACATGTCGTTCGGACGCGCATCGAGCAGGATCACGTCCGGGTTACCACGTGCGACCACGTCGTCGTAGACCGCGTCCCACTCGACAAAGAGATCAGGGTTAGCCTCTTTCAACGTCACCCTGCCCGGCTCGGACGGCTCCTCAGCCTCTTTGCTCAACTCGTTGAAGACGGTCCATTCCAGGGTGCCGCCGTTGAGGATCTTGACCTGATCCATGTTGAATCCGTAGAGGTCGAGCAGATGATAGAGCCGGGACACCAGCGCGGTGCTGGAATCGTCGTAGAGCACCAGCGTCGAGTCGTCGTTGACGCCCCAGCCACGCAGCGTCTCCTGAAACGCCTCGCGTGAGGGGAAGCGCATCAAGGGATTGGCCTGGTTATCGCCCAGGTCCTTGAAACGTTGTACCTGGCGGGCTCCAGGAATGTGGCCGACGCTGAAGTAGCGGTGCGGGTGATAGCGCACCTCGAGCACGATGACATCCTCGTCATCGATGCGCTCGGCGAGCCAGTCGGCATCGACCAGGAAATCCGGCGCGGCCAGCGCCGGCAAGGGCAGCCAGAGCAATGTCAAAAGGGTGAACAGAACA
>NZ_JAYESN010000032.1:0-48059 GCF_034860625.1 Lamprobacter sp. | reverse complement strand
GCTCGTGCTCGTGCTCGTGCTCGTGCTCGTGCTCGTGCTCGTGCCCATCCTCGCGCTCATGCTCATGCTGAGCTGCTGCGGGATCGTCACTTGCAGGCGTCCCAAGATCGAACTCAACATCGGACGCTGTCAGAGCACAGTCGGCTGCGGCGCTCGGGGTGAAGAGCTGATTCGCTTGCCCGAGCCGTGAGTGCGCCTCGGCGAACGTACGCTGCTGTGCCTCGGTTCTGGGTGCGTGCTCAAAGCCGACCAGATCCATCGCCGGGCTGATCAGTTCGATGAGTAAAGCATCGCCGTCGATCGCGATGTTGAGCTGGCCGACGCCGTGTACGTGCGCCCCCTGTTGGCGAAAACCGGTTGCTTGCGCTGCGTCGTCTTGGGTTCGCGCTTGCTGATCTGATTGACGATCTGCTTGGCTGTTCCCGTCGGTATGCGCATGGCCATGCTCCTTGTGACGATGCGCATGCGGGCCTTGATCGGCATCCGCTTGCGCGATGATGCTGCTGGAAAAACCCAGCAGGGCAAGGATCAGCGCGCGCAGCAGCACGGCGTTCTGCTTCGTTAAAGGCATCGGCATCGGGTATTCCTCAAGTCTCGTCGGTCTTGCGCCGGCAATGAGCGCAGGTGCCTAGCACCTCGATCACCGGTCGCTCAGTCTGAAACCCGGTCTCCAGCGCGGCTGTGCGCAGGCTGCCGGCGATGGCCGCATTCTCGAGTTCCTTGACCTGTCCGCAATCACTGCAGATCAGAAACTGGCTGGCGTGCGGGTGCTCGGGATGGGTGCAGCCGATGAACGCGTGCAGGGTCTCGAGCTTATGCACAAAGCCCTGCTCGAGCAGAAAGTCGAGCGCCCGATAGACCGTTGGTGGTGCCGCAGTGGCGCCATCGCGTAATTGGTCGAGGATCTCGTAGGCGCCGATCGGGCGTGCGGCGCGGCAGACCAGCTCCAACACTCGGCGTCGTTGCGCGGTGAAGCGCACGCCGCGCTGCGCGCAGAGTAATTCAGCCCTGTGCAGCGCCTGTTGCAGTGTCTCTTCGTCCATTTCAGCCTCAGTCTCAACCTTTGGTGGTTGCCCGGACTGCCTTCTCGGCCCGTCGCCTTGCCATGAAGCCAGTGCTGACGGCGGACAAGAGGTAGAGCGCGCCCGCCAGCAGGATGATGGTGGGGCCAGTGGGCAGATCAGGCGCATAGGATAGCGCGAGGCCGCCGCTGGTGAGCAGGGCGCCGATTAGTGTCGCGCCGAGCATCATTCCGGCCAGGGTGCCGGTCCAATGCCCGGCAGTCGCCGCTGGCAATGTCAGCAGCGCGATCACCAGAATCAACCCGACCACCTGGATCATCAACACCACCGTGACAGCGACTAGCACCAACAGCAGCAGGTAGAACAGATCGACCGGAACGGCACGCAAGCGCGCGAACTCCTCGTCGAAGGCCACGGCGACGAACTGCCGATAGAACAGAGCGACGCTCAGCAGCAAGACCAGATCCAACAACGCCATGAACCAGAGCTCGCGGGTGGGCACCAGCAGGATGTTGCCGAACAGGAAGCTCATCAGGTCGGTGGCATAGCCAGGCGTCTGTGAGACGAAGAGGATGCCGATGGCCATGCCAATCGCCCAGAGCGCACCGATGGCAGTGTCTTCTCCGGTGCGCCAGCGCAGCCGCACCCAACCGATCAAGAGCGCAGCGACGACTGCGGCAGCGAGGGCGCCGGCGAGCGGATCGACGCCGTAGAAGAGCGCGGCACCCATGCCTGCGAGCACCGAATGTGCAATGCCGCCGGCCAAGAAGGTGATGCGCTTGACGACAACGAAAGGGCCGATTAGCCCACAGCCGATGCTGGCGAGCAGCCCAGCGATGAGGGCCTGCTGCAGGAAGCCATGTTGGATCAGAGCGGTGAAGAATTCAGTGGACATGACTGATCATACGGACCCGTTCGCCATAGAGATCGTTGATCAGGTGTGGATCGATGGCTTCGGTTTGATGACACAACAGAGTTCGGTTGAGGCAGGCGACGCGGCTGACATAGCTGGAGATGAAGCCGATGTCATGTGAGACCACGACGATGGTGAGGCGTTGGTTCAGTTTCGCCAGCAGTTCGAAGATCTCGCCTTCCATGCGTTGATCGATGTTCGCGGTGGGCTCGTCGAGGATCAGCACCTCGGGCTCACTGACCAGCGCGCGCGCCAGCAGGACCCGCTGCAGTTGGCCGCCGGATAAGGCGCCGATCGGCTGCTGGGCCAGATCGCCGGCCTCGACGTCCACCAGCGTCTGCTGTGCGCGCTCGCGATCGTGGCGGCGCCAGGTTCCTAGGTGCTGCAGTCGATTGCCGCCCAGCCCAAGTCGGCCCATCAGCACCACATCCAAAACCCGGATCGGGAATTCGCGGAGGAAGGCCGGATATTGCGGCACATAGCCGATATGGCGCCGAGCCTGCTTGGGGGTGCGGCCCAAGACGCGGATGCGTCCCTGCTGTGGGTGCAGCAGCCCGAGGATCAGTTTCAACAGCGTGCTCTTGCCACCGGCGTTGGGGCCGACCAAACCGAGGAACTCGCCGGACTCGACGCGCAGGTTGACCTCCTCCAGCACCGGCACCTCGCCATAGGCGAAGCTGAGGTGCTCGATCTCGATGACGGCGATGGAGGCAGTCATTGAGCCTTAGCCGATGGCGCTGCAGGGTTCGCTGGTGGCGCTGAAGGTGCAGATTCCACTGAATGCGCTGACTCGGTGCTGTCCGCCGAGTCGGTGCTATCGGACCTGCTGTTGGCATCGACGAGGATCGCCGCAAAGCGTTGCAGGTTTTCGGCATAGTTGGCGGCCAGCGGGGTTGCCACCTCGACCCGACCACCGATGCTGCGCGCGACCTGTTCGGCGATACGCTGATCGAACTCGGGCTGCACGAAGATCGCGCGGGTGCCAGCGGTCTGCGCCTGCTCGATCAAGGCCGAGAGCCGCCGCGGTCCGGGTTGCTTGCCGGCGCGCTCGATCGGGATCTGCTCGAGATCATAGGTATCCGCGAAGTAGCCCCAGGCGGGGTGGTAGACCAAGAAGGCGCGGTCGTCGAGCCCGGCGAGGCTGCGCTGCAAATCTTGGTGCAGCGCAAGGAGCTCGGCGTCGAAGTCTTGCTGGCGGCGCGCGTAGAGGGGTGCTCCCTCGGGGTCAAGCTCACTGAGAGCGGTGCGGATCGCGACTGCCATCTCGCGGACGAGGAGCGGGCTCGTCCAG
The DNA here is from genome assembly GCF_034860625.1 of Lamprobacter sp. Lineage (NCBI taxonomy): Bacteria > Pseudomonadati > Pseudomonadota > Gammaproteobacteria > Chromatiales > Chromatiaceae > Lamprobacter > Lamprobacter sp. The sequence goes on along the minus strand of NZ_JAYESN010000032.1, from coordinate 44,833 downwards.
ATATGCGGGTCCATCTCGTCGGGCACGGGGGCCGTGCTTGGTGTGTCGGTCGTCGCTTCATGCGCGTGACCTACATGCTGTCCGTGCTCATGATCATGCTCGTGCGCCTCTTGCAGGCGCAAGGGTAGGCCATCGCGGAGATCAAGGACCGGCATATCAGGATTTGCGGCCTGAATCCGTTTCATCCAAGCAAGTTCAAAGGGCACACCGACACGGACATAGAGATCGGCCCCCGCCAGCGCCGCGACCTGTTTCGGACTGGGGTCGTAGGTCGCCGGACTCTGCCCGGGTAGCACCATGACCTCGGTCTCGACGCGCTCGCCGCCGACCGCTTCGATGAAGGTCTGCACCGGCAGCACACTCGCGAAGACCCTGAGTCTCGCGGGGTGATCCTCAGCCCAGACCGGACTAGCGACGAAATGCATCAGGATGAAGAGGGAAGCGAATCTGCGCACGGCGGGGATCTCGGTGTGAAGCAGCACGAAGATGGTTATCGCAACATTATAACGGTTGCGACAGGTTTCGATCACAGATTTTTCTTGTGCTCGTCGAAACGCTTCGTGACAGCGTTACTCAGTCCAGTTCTGTGGGTTTTGATTTCTGTCAGGCTGTTGTGCGTTATCTCAAGGAACCGAGGGTTAATGTTGAGATTTTGATACAAATGTTGCAGGAATGTAGTAAATTTGTCTGCGGTACGACACAAAACAACAACGACCAACAACCCGAAACGGGAGGATGAGGATGCTGAGACAGCATAAAATCGCGGCCGTCGCGCTATCCGTTGGCCTAGGCAGCGCGGGAGCTGGCGCCTATGAGCTGAAGTTCCAGGGCAATGACTATGGCGAGCTCAGTGGCCGTATCCGTGCCATGAGTATCCTGACGGCCGAGGATAATGGATGGGACCCGAGCAGTGGCAATGGCTATTCAGTGATGCTGGACTACAAGAGCCCGGCCTGGAAAGGCTTCCGCTTCAATACTGCAGGCTATCTCAACGGCGACATCTTCGGCAGTACGGATTTTGATCCGAAGGTGGGTAAAGAGCGCACCGCGCGCGGCATGTTCCTGAACGACACTGGCGCTCAGAAAGCACAGCTCACCAATGTCAATATCACCTTCGGCAACAAGCACCTCTATGCCTTCGGCGGCCGTGGCCAGATCGATACGCCATTGACCAAAAATACCTATAACCTGGTGCCCAATGCGTATACCGCGCTGCGCGCGGGTGCCAAGCCGATCGAGGGTCTAGATATCTCCCTCGGGCAGATCACCCAGATGTCCTTCGGTACCCGGGCGATGACCGACTGGGGCTTCATCGGCGAGGCGACTGGTACTGCCGGTGTTGCCCAAGCGCCGAATCAAGCCGGGCTGCGGCAGGCCGAGTTCTTCAATCTCGGCCAGATCGCACTTGGTCCAAGGGCCGACAATATTGCCGGTCTTACCGTCGCTAGTATCAGCTATGCCGGACTGCCGCATACCAAGCTTTCGCTGTGGAATTATTACACCCAAAATATCGCCAATACGGTCTACTTCGATGTCGACGCCAAGATCCCACTGAACAACCTGAAGCTCGATCTCGGTGCTCAGTATCTACGCCAAGATGATGTCGGCGACGGTACCAAAGGGATACAGGGCGGTCCGGCAATCCAGGCCAACTTTGGCGACGGCAACCTGGACTACAACCTGTTTGGCCTCAAGGCGGGCCTGATCGGACCCAAAAAGAAATGGACCGCGCATCTGATGTGGAACCAATCCGATGGCGACACTGCGTTCTTCAACGCCTTCGGTGGTGATCCGGCCTTTACCAGCTCGATCTTCTCGCGCAATGCCTATCGCCAGGATGTGAATGCCTGGGGGCTGCGCGCCAGCTACGAGATCATGCCCGGTCTGCGCTTCATGGCGGCCTATTTCGACTATGGCAAGTCAGAGACCGTTGGTGCGGTGCCGAACGTCACCCCGGCTGCCGTGCCAACCTCGAACGCCGAGGAGCTGGATCTGGTGCTGACCTACAAGCCGAAGCAGGTCAAGGGGCTGACGATCCGGACCCTCTATGTCAACCGGACCAGTGAGTACGATGGCTTCGTCAACCAGAGCAGTGGCAATAAGGCCGACGCCACAATGAACCATTGGCGTCTGATTGCGACCTATAGCTTCTGAGCTGAGCATGGCCGGACCTCTGCGAGGCCCGGCCATGCTCGAATCGCACTTCACGACGCGCGCAGTTTTAACCCACCAGACCTCCGGCGAGCACGCCCGCAATGGCGCGAGACCAGTTCATCTGCTCCCAGTAGAGGCTGATCAGTCGCACCGGGCCGAAAGCGGCACCAAAGCCTGCCCAGGCAGGCATAGGCCATCAATCCGAGCACCTTGTTATCGGGATCGGTCGCCAGCAACAAGGCGCTCAGCGCCAGCAAGACCACTGCCGCACGTCCTACCAGTACCACCTCGCGCTGACTGGCCTGGGTGCGCAGCAGTTGCCGATAGGCTTGAGTATTGGTCTCGCGTGGTGACGGTTTTGTTGCGAAAACCTAACAGGATCGTCGTTTCAGGTCTTGGCTTTCAGCCGCCATCGCGTTTGAAAACCCGTCATGATGCTGGGCAATCGGTTAGAGTTGCGACCTATCGACAGCTGTCTAATCCATCCCAAAACCATCCTCATTCGATCGCGAAACCGCGCGCTGACGGTGAAGCCCGATGGGCGAGCCCGATGGGTGAGCCCCATGCCACGGGGCAGCCCACTGAGTGACCCCTGTTCGCCCCAAAGCCGACGTGGGATCAATGCTTAACGCGGTCTTCACCTCCCCCCTTCAGCATGTCTATCGTTACCGCCAAGGCCTTTCGCCAACAGATCATGAAGCCGGCCGAAGGCCTGTTTCTGTTCCATGCGCGGGCTATTGAACGGCTGATCGAAGGTCAGCTGGGTGAGCGCCTGGCCGGGATCTCAGTGCCGAGCTTGCCCTATTACTTGATGCCACGGGATGACTTTCTGCTCGGGCTCGAAACCGAGAATGCCGAGGCGTTATCGGTCATTGAAGGCCTGCGGCTGCCGGAGCAGGTGATCTTGCTGCCCAGTCCGCCCAACCAGCGCCTTCAGCAACGCAGCTTTCGGCGGTTGCGCGACGACTATTGGGCACGATCCTTCGAAGCCGAGGTGGCACGCACATGGCAGTCGATTCAGGATTGCGCGGATCGGGATGCTGGCCTCGGTGCGAGTTCGCTGCTCGAACGGATCGGCGCTGATGCCTTCGCCGAGGTACGCGAAGTGCTGAGCCATGATGGTCTCATCCTGCCGGTGTGGGATGACGACCTGGTCTGTCGCAGCTTCGTCGCTTTCGTTGTGCGCTTGCGCTACTTCGCCCCAGGTGCGCGCGGATTCTTCTTTCCGGCGATTCAGGATTGGCCGGCGGTCGACCGTTGGATGTCGGCAGTTGGGCTCGACCTGCCCCGGCCCTTGGTCGATGAGCGGCTGCCTGGACTCTTACTCAAGAGTCGTCCTGGCGGCGGTGGTCATCCGAGCTGGGACATCCCCTTGCTGCCACTCGCGCTGCCCTATGGGCGGACTGATCCCGACCTACAGGCGGTGGTGGCGCTGACACAGGCGGAGGCCTCCGCGCATGCCGCCGCGCAAGCCAGTCATCCGACGACCCCAATGGCTCGAGGTCAGCGTTCTGAAGTGAAAGCGCACACTGCTGCGCCAGAGCCATCCCCCGAGCAGCTGCTCATGGAGGCCTTTGCGCGTGGTGTGCAGCTGGATCTGTGCCCGGACTGGGGCGAGCGCCTTGGCGATCTTGTGGGTATCTGGCGCACCCGGCTGCTGGGTGCGCTGCGCTGGGTCCCGCCGGTATTGACACGATGGTTATTGCGACGCGAACGCCTTGTCACCGCTGCCGCCGGTCGCTTGCGACGCGAGGCTGATCTTCGCGCCGGCGTGATCTTGTTCGAACAGCGGGTCGCGGCTGCGGTGCGCGCTCAGCGCGGCGGTCATCTTGCCTTGGCGCTGCGTCGGATCGCCGTGGCGCGGCGCTTGGCGCGGCGCTTGATGTCCGATGCCAGAGCGCTCCCGGCCGCGTTGGAGGAGGCCATCGCCAAGCGTGAGGCGCTGGTCGAATCGCTGTTAGCGGATGGCTTGGCCGAGCGCTGGGCCTTGGAGCGCGGCGCAGGCGCCGAATTGCGCGCGCTGGTGCATCGATTGGTTGTCGATGATCGGGGCCGTTATGGCTCACCGGCGGCGCAGGGCCTACTGGGCTGCCTCGAGCAGTTGCTGATCCGAGGCCCCACTGATTACTACCGGCTTCGGCTCGGCCGCTGGCTCATGAACCTCGGTCGGACCCCGATCAGCGAGTCCTTGCCGTTTCAGTCCCTGCTCAAAGCCCTAAGAGCGTTGGAGGCAAGTCGCGCACGGCTCGAGGAGCTGCCTTGGCCGATCGCTGAGCTGGAGCGCTTCACGCGTTTGTTGCGCAGCCTGAATCAATCGATCACGGATCGACTCGATACTGAGCTGACGCCACGTCTCGAGCAGGCGATGCGAGAGGCCGATTTCATCCCGCGCAATCACCGCGAGATCGTCGCCGCGCAGAAGATGAAGCTCGAACTGCTCGACGTGATCAAGCACCGTCGGCATCTGAAGTTTACCGATGTCCGCGATATTGTCGCGCGCAATATTCTGCGCCTGCCAGACCCGACTTGGGCCGAGTTCTTTCGCGGTGACCGGCTGCGACGTTTCGATCGTACCGCTGAGCGTGCGCTGCCCGGCGTCTATCGTCCAGGCGAGATCTATATCAAGGGCTTGCAGCAGCTCGGCGCGCCGCTGTTCGGTACGCCCTTGGGACGCGACATCCTGCGTTACCTCTTGCTGCCCTTCGGCGGCTCCTTCCTGGTGCTCAAGAGCCTGGATTTGCTGATTGCCCTGATCCCTTTCGTGGATCAGCGCTTCCATTTCACCGAGACGACTTCGGTGGTCTTCAGTGGCATGCTGATCAATCTCGTCGTGCATACCGGGATCGGCCGTCATGTCGCCAAGGCGGTGATCCTGGGTGGCTGGCGCATTCTGCGTTTTCTGCTCTGGGACGGTCCGCACCGCTTGATGCGTTGGTGGCCGATTGCCGCCCTGTTGAGTACCGGCTTGCTGCGCGGGCTCGGCCGCAACCTGATTCAGCCAATGCTGATTGGCATCTTGCCGCTGGCGCCGATCATCGCGCTTGCGGTCTTGGTTGAAGAGGTACCGATCGAGCCTGGTTTGTGGTTGCTTGGGCTAGCGTTCGCGTTGGGGACCCTGGCAAGGAATACACCGGCGGGCCGCCGCTTCCTCGACAATCTCAGCACTCGCATCGGAACCTCGTTGCAGCGTCTTAATCAGGCCCTCTTCATTGGCTTGATACAGCAGCTACTGTTCTTCTTCAAAGAGTTGACCCGTCGTTTTTCGCAGCTCTTGCATCGGGTCGACGAGGGGCTGACCCATCACCGGGGCGAACCCTTGACCAGCCTGGCAACCAAATCGCTTCTGGCCCCGATCTGGCGTTTTTCCGAGGCGCTGATTCAGTTCTACGTCACTGTGCTGGTCGAGCCGCAGGTTAACCCGGTCAAGCACTTTCCGATCGTGACCATCGGCCACAAGCTGCTGTTGCCCTTTTTACCGGCAATCACGACGGCTTTCGTTGAGATCACCCAGTCGGTCTTGCCTAAGGTCATCGCCTATCCGTTCGTGACCCTGACCATTGTGCTGCTGCCTGGTCTGTTTGGCTTCCTGGTCTGGGAGCTGAAGGAAAACTGGAAGCTCTACGAGGCCAATCATCGCCAGCGCTTGAGCGCGGTTGAGGCAGATCAGGCCCCCGAAAGCCCCATTGAGCCAGCCGCCGTGGGCGCACATGGCGAGAACATGCGTGGGCTGATGTGTCGCGGGTTTCATAGTGGCACCTTACCGAAGAGCTTTGATCGGCTGCGCAAGGTGATACGCCGACAACTGCGCGACGAGGCGGCCCATCCGAAGCGCTTGCGACGCTGTCAGCGCCATCTTGAGGATCTCGAGCGAGCGATTGGTGTGTTCGTTGATCGTGAGTTTTCCTTTGCCCTACGCGAGCGCTGCCGCAATCCGGACTGCACCCTGACCCGCATTGAAACCAATCTGCCCCGCCTGGCAACCGAACTGGTCGAGATCAGCGTAGCCATCTATCCCCGTGCCAGGCAAGGCGCGGGTCTCCCCGCTCATGACAGCGATGCCGCTGATCCAAAGCCGGTGATGCTGGGCGTCCGCATCGCCTTTGACGGGCGTGAAATGCGTTTCGACACCGATCTCAGTGGTGCGCCCGAGCGCATTGGTCCACACTGCTGGGACATGATTAGCGAGGATTTGAGGCTCTTCATGGGCCGTGCAGGTGCTGATCTAAACGGCCTGGACTTGTCGTTGCCAACGGCGGCGAAACCGGTGTCCGGCGCCGAGCGGTTTGGTGCCGGGACTGTCCGGATGCAGTCAGCTCGACAGTGAAGGTCTCAAGCCGAGCGTCAATCAGCCAGATGCTTGAGCCCGCATTGTCCCGTATCAGCACAGCATGATGAAGAACGCGATTGCAGGATTGCAGTTAGTCTGGCTTGTTCGCACAATCTAAAGATCACCGTTCGCGCATGCCCCGCCGACCCTGCGGCGCCGCGAAATACCGATCCGGCAAAGAGCCGAGCATTCATCCAACATGTGACTGAGAGGAACCAGTGATGCCCTTGATTCGAGCATTAGCCGCGCTCAAGCCCCTTGCCGTGCTGCTCATTCCTATATTGCTCCTTGGTCTGCTGGCAGGATCGGCACTCGCTGATCCTGGGCGCGATCCTGGTCAGTACTTCTTCCACCAGACCTTCGGCGATTTCAGTGAAGAGCTTGAAACCGCGCGGGACGAGGGTAAAACCGGCATTCTGTTGATGTTTGAGATGGATGAATGCCCCTTCTGTCATCGCATGAAGTCGAGGGTGCTCAATCAGCCCGAGGTACAGGACTTCTTCCGCGAGCATTTTCTGATCTTTCCGGTGGATGTCGAGGGCGATATCGAGGTGGTGGATTTTGCGGGCAATCCAGATACGCAAAAAGACTTTGCGCTGAAGCAGTTTCGGGTTCGTGCAACGCCCGTGTTTGCGTTCTTTGATCTCGAGGGCAATCTCGTTGCGCGCTATACCGGAGCGACACGCGATAGCGAAGAGTTCATGCTGCTTGGTCAGTATGTCGTCGAAGGCGCCTATCAGGAGACGACCTTCACCAAGTACAAGCGGGCCAAGCGCGACGCTGAGCAGCAGGCCGCGTTGTCTCAATAGGTCAGCGAATGACTCAATCGATGGTTCAACCTGAGTGCCGATGGTTCAACCTGAGTGCACCCTGAGGAGGTCATGATGACAGATCCACAGCAAGGGTCCGGATGGGCCGGTGCGCGTTGTATCCGCTGCTTCGTCAGTGGTCGGGTGCAAGGCGTCTTTTTTCGCGCCTCCGCTGCTCACGAGGCGCAACGGCTCGGTATTACTGGCTACGCACGTAACCTGCCCGATGGGCGCGTCGAAGTGCTTGCCTGCGGCGACTCTGATGCACTCGATAGCTTCAAAGCTTGGCTGCACCGCGGCCCCTCAGCAGCCGATGTGTCTGCGGTCGCCTGTGAGACCCAAGACTATCGACCGCTGAGCGCGTTTACGACCCACTAAGGGCGGGCGCGAATATCTTGCGTCTGAGCCAGGCGTCTATCCCGTCTGCCCTTGACTCAACGCTGACGCTTTTCTCGAAGGGCGCTGAGCCCTGAGCCTTACCCATTACCCCTTACCCTGAAGCAGGTACTGCGTCTTCCAGGCTGGCGGCGCATCATCATCTTGAACTCGGCGCTTTGGCTCGACTCTTTAGCTCGACGTGACGCTGGCGTCGAGCCGTTCGATCCCTGTCTGTAGGCTGCCGTCGGGCTCCAGTTGGAGCCATCGGTAACCGGGGGCGAGGCTGTCGCGGGCGAAGTCGTCGCTGCCTGGCTTGAATTGTGTGCAGGTGGACGGGGCGGCGAGGAGTCGGGTGCCCTGCAGCTGGCGATCGAAGGCCTGGTGAACATGGCCCCAGAGGATCAGCCTCAGCTGGCTGTAACGCTCGGCGAGGGTGATCAGATCGGCGCCGTTCTCGATCTGCATGCTGTCAAGCCAGCGGCTGTCCACGGGGATCGGCTGATGGTGTAGGGCGACAAGGGCAGGGCGTTGTTGGCTTGATTGGAGATGATGCTCTAGGGCGGCGAGGGTTTGCGGCTGAAGATGCCCGGCTTCAGAGCCGCTCAGGGTCGAGTCGAGCAGCAGCAGATCCCAGGGGCCCAAACGTTCGACCCGAAAGTCACGATCTGCTCCCGGCTCGACCTCTGCCGCTAGGAGATCGGGTCGGTCGTGGTTACCTGGGATGCAGAAACAAGGGCAGCCGAGGCGTTCGATGCATTGACGCAGATAACGGTAGCCCTCAGCGCGCTCGTCGTGCACTAGATCGCCGGTGAACAGGATTGCGTCTGGGGGCCAATGCGTCCGCTGCGCTAGGCTGAGTACCTGCTCGAAGCTATTGCGGGTGCAGTAGTCGTACAATTGCCGATCGGGCTCGGCGTAGAGATGGAGGTCGGTGAACTGTAGGACGCGTTGCGCCGTCACTTGCCCTGGCTGAGCCTTTGCTTGCGAGGTGTTGTTGGACGGCTTGGTCGCAACCCTATTGTCGACCTGGAATGGGGGCGAGGTGTGGGGCATCAGAGAAGCGGTTTCTTGATCAAGACGTTGCGCGCTCGCTGCTTGGCTGAGCGCTGGGCACGGTTTTGAATAGCATCGACGGCGCTGAAGCGCAATGCGCTGTCGCGAGAACTATGATGCAGTTCTCGGCACGAGTGGGCTTGGCCGATGGATGAGCCTCAGTCTGCGATTGGGAAGCTGACGCTGATGGCGGTGGCGAAGATAAGGGCGTTCGTGAGTACAGCGATCAGCGGATGGCCGGTCGCCTGACCGGACCCGCCCACCTGACCGCGATCGCCGCTCAGATTGGCTATCAGCATCAGGGTCAGCGCCACACCGGCGATCAGGGCGTCGATCAGGCGCCAGCGCGGGCCGATGAGGCGCGAGCTTGTCAGGCGTGCGCTCATGATGTCGGATGCTCTCGGAAACCTCATACCCGCTCTCCAAAGACAGAACCACAGATCAATACCGACGCACGGAGATCAACAGGGTGAGGATCGGTGCGCATCAGCGTGCAGCAGCGGCTCAGTGCAGATAAGGCCCATCCTCGCCAATCTTGCCAGGTCCATCCAGCACCCAGATGCCCGCTGAGCTGCCCTTGACCTGGAAGGACAGATGGCCGTCGCTCTGCTGCTCGGCCCCGCTGACCGCATCGCGGTAGAGGCCGGCGCGGATGCCGCCGATCTCGACCTGCTGATCGCTGCCGATCGCCAGCCCGATCACCACGTAGGAGCCCTCGGCGGAGAGATCGCGGACGAAGCTCATGCCGCTGCCCCATTCGTTCACCTGGGTCATCTGCGCCTTCTGTAGCGCCGGGATCGCGCGGCGGATCAGATTCAGGCGTTGAAGATGGCGATAGAGCGGGTGGGACTGGGTCTCGGCGATGCGATCCGCTTCGAGATGGTCGCCAAAGTAGGCGCGGCCGGTGCTCTCCAGCGTGTCCTTCTCACCCTCGACATCCTGCGGCGCGCCGCGCATGAAGGCGATCTCCTCGCCGTAGTAGAGGCAAGGGATGCCGCGCGCGGTCCAGAGCAGGTTGTAGGCCGCCGCCGCCATCCAGTCCTCGCCCTTGAAGCGGTACTTGAAGTCGTTGTCGGGGCCGACGTCGTGGTTCTGCAGGAAGGTGACCAGGCTGGTGACATCGCCGTAGATCCAGTCCATCGACAGGATCTGAGCGGTGCCGGCGTAGGTGCCCTTGCTGACCGTGTCGCGGAAGGTCGAGAACAGGCCGAAGTCGAGCTGTGGGAAGCCGGAGTCGCCACCGCTGTTCGGATCGCGCGGATCATGGCCGAGGCGGGTGTACCACCAGGGTCGGATCTCGCTCGGTCCGTTGTCGCCGCCGCCGAGATCGCCCCAGCCATAGCCCTTGACCAGGTTCTCGCCGAACACGAATAGGCCGGGCTTGTGCGCCTTCCAGGCATTGACGTATTCGAGCAGGTTGTCGCGCTCAACGTGCTTGACGGTATCGATGCGCAGGGCGTCGACGCCCATGTCGAGATAGCGATTGATGGCGCCGATCAGGTAGTCCTTGACGTTCTGGCGCTCGGTGGCGAGATCGATGCAGTCGCCGGCCAGGTGCTTCTGTTGCAGCGGATGTGCGCTCTCCCAGTCGCCGCCGCAGATGAAGCCGTCTTGGTGGTACCAGTTCGGGTCTAGGCGCTGGGCGTCGATGCCGAAGAAGCGGCCGGGGTTGTAGCCGGGCTTGGGGACGGTCTCGCCGGTCTGGGGGTCGACTAACGGTTCGAGGCCCTCGGGGTCGCGCGCGTGGCGCTCGCGATACCAGTCGGGCGCGACGGGATTGTCGATATCATCGCGGTTGGGCCAGGCGTAGTTGCCGAGGTTGCCCTGGTAGGGGCCATGATCGACCCGGCCCGGCTCCGAGCCTTGCGGCACATAGTATTTGATCGGCAAATGGTCGATATGCACCTGGCCACGGATGCCGTATTGGCAGGAGTGGTTGACCACCACGTCCTGAATGATCTTGAGGCCCTTGGCATGGGCGGCATCGATCAGATCCTGATAGGTCGCGTCGGGCGATTCCAGCCGGGGGTCGATCCGGGTCCAGTCGTAGGGATGGTAGCCGTGATAATCGAGCCCGGAGCGGTTCTCGACCGGCGGCGTGATCCAGATCGCGGTGAAGCCGAGGTCGCGGATGTAGTCGAGCTTCTGGATCAGGCCCTTGAAGTCGCCGCGCCAGTGTGGGTCGGTGGCGTTGCCTTGCTCGTCGAAGCGGATACGATCACGGCAGAAGAAGTTGTTGGAGGGATCACCATCGAAGAAGCGGGCGGTGAGCAGGAAGTAGATGGTCTCCTCGCGAAAATCGGTGCGCTCGGCGACTGGGCGTGGGCCTGTGGTTGGAGCTGGAGCCTGAGACCCTTGTTGAGGCCGAGGTGGCGTTGCTGCCGAGAGCGCTTCTGCGCCCGCGCTTCCTCCTGCTTTTGGGGCTGCCGCTGAGGCTGCTAAGGCGGCTGCGTCAGCCGACGCGACGGTTGAGGTAGAGCCTGGGATAGCGCCCGCAGCATCGGGGATGGCACTCGTAGCCCCTGCGAGGGCGCTCGCGGTGTCGGTTCCAGTTGGCCGTTGATCTTGCCAGCCGCGGTCGATCTGGTACCAACCGCTTTGATCTCGAAACAGATCGGCGCTTTGCCGCCCCTGGCCGTCATTGAAGACCAGGTGCAGTTGGCTGGTCTGCGAGAGCCGGCAACGGTACCAGCCTGGCGCGCTCGGATCAGGCTCCATCCGCACGCCGGGCCAGTCGCTGCCGTCCGCTGCGGGTTGGCGCTCCCAGTAGTGCAGATGGATGCTATTGGCCCAGTCGGATGGCGGCAGAAAATGGATATCGAGATCGGGCATGAGGCGTGGTCGCTCTGGTCGCTGCGGGTGCGGATGATGGTGATGAGGCCCAGTTTAAGCCTTGGCATTCCTCGCTGCCCGGGCAATGCTGCGATGGGACTCTAACCAGTGAACCCAAATGGTTCGTTTAAGGCTAGAAAAACAGACACCCGCTCAAGCACCATCGGCCGCCTGTGGCGCCTGACTCGCCAACGGCGATCGGTACGACCAAGGCTGGGGGTAACAACAGGCACGGCCGAGCGAAGCAAGCCAGGCCCCCGGTCTATCGTCGCTACTGCTCCGACCCGAGCGACAGCCGAGCTGAGGCCGCCGCCAAACGCGGGGTATTTGAATCTGGGAGAGGGCTGGGGAGCATCAGCGGCCATGTCCTACCGGCACTGAGCAGCGGTTCCTCGCCCGCGCGATCCCGCCCTGGACCTCTCCGGAATATCATCTACAATCCGTGCTGGTGTTAACCGCGCGCCAGAGGATTTGGGATGATGACTAGGGTAGTGGCCGCAAACAACCCAAGTGTTTGCAGCAGAAACACATAAAACTCTTCAATTGCGCGTGCGGCGCAGGGAATTGCGCCGTAGCACGTCGGTTTTCCGGTGTTTTTCTGCGCATCGACCACATTCGAAGGGACCCGATCCGGGTTGTCTGTCGAGGACTGGACGATGACGCTGCTGCGCCAACGCATGATCACCGCCATGCAGATGCATGGCTACTCGCCGCGTACCCACGAGAGCTACCTGGCTGCGGTATGTGGTCTGGCGAAATACACGCACCGCTCGCCGGACTGCCTGAGCCACGACGATCTGCGCCGGTACTTCGAATACCTGGTCATTGAGCGGCAATTGGCCCCGGCGAGCGTGCGCTTATCCTACAACGGCATCCGTTTTATGTATCTGCAGGTGCTCGACTAGAGCACACTGGACCTGGAAGAGGTCCTACCCAAGTGGGCGCAGCGCATCCCAGCGTTGCTCACGCGTGCCGAGGTTGCGGCCATTCTCGACGCCTGTCGCCAGACGCGCGATCGCAGCATGCTGATGCTCGCCTACGGCTGCGGGTTGCGCCTCAGCGAGGTGCTGGCCTTGCGGGTAGCCGACATCGACGGTGAACGTAAGCTGCTGTGCATACGCCAAGGCAAGGGCGCCAAGGATCGACTGGTGCCGTTGTCACCGACGTTGCTCGCACAGCTGCGCGCCTATTGGCGATTGTATCGGCCCACCGACTGGCTGTTCGCCGGCCGCGGCGATGCACCCTTGTCGACCACCAGTCTGCAAAAGGCCTACACCTGCGCCAAACAGCAAGCCGGGGTGACCAAGGTCGGTGGCATTCATGCGCTGCGGCATGCTTACGCCACGCACCAACTCGCCGCGGGTCTGCCGGTGGAGCGACTGCAGCGTCTGATGGGCCACACCAGCATCCACACCACGCTGCGCTACGTGCATTGGCTACCGAGTGCCGGCGATGGCGAAGGCGAACTGGATCTGATCGCGCAGTTGGCGAGCACGCCGGTGAGCGGTGGAGCAAACCACCATGCCTGAAGCCTCATTACAAGCGCTGGTGCATGCTTGCTTGAACGACGTGGCCGCAGCGCACCCGCTCAGTGCGCACCAGTGGCAGGTCTGTTATCACATCGCCCAGTGCCGGACCGCTGCCCTCGGCGGCTTTGCCCTGGACTGCGACACCTGCGGGGCGCGTTCATTTCTCTACCATGCCTGCCGCGATCGCCACTGTCCGCGCTGCCAGCGTCATGCCTCTGAAGCCTGGTGCGAGCGTCAACGCGCGGCGTTGCTGCCGGTGACCTACCATCACCTGGTGTTCACCTTGCCCGACACCCTCAATGGCTGGGTCGAGGTCCAGCCCAAGGAGCTCTATGATCTCTTGTTCGAGACGGTGTGGGCGACGCTCGCGGCGTTCGGCGCTGACGCCAAACGCCTGAACGGCCAATTGGGCATGACAGCGATGCTCCACACCTGGGGCCAGACGCTGGTGCGTCATGTCCATCTGCACTGCCTGGTGCCGGGCGGGGCGCTGACTGAGGACGGCACCTGGCATCCGGCTAAACGCAATGCGTTGTTCCCGGTTCGTGCGCTGTCGCGGCATGTTCGCGGCGGCTTTGTCAGCCGCCTGCGCACGGCGTTCGAGGCCGGGCGGTTGCCACGAATCAGCGATCGCAACGAAGTCGATCGGGTTCTGCAGGCGCTGATGGGTAAGGAGTGGGTGGTCTACTCCAAACCCTGCCTGGCGCGTGCCGAGACGGTGGTCGATTATCTCGGGCGCTATACCCATCGCACCGCAGTCTCCGACGCTCGACTGCTGGACTTCGACGGCGACTCGGTCGCGCTGAGCTATCAGGACGACGCTGACGGCAACCAGCGCAAGGTGATGACGCTCAGCGGCGAGGAACTGCTGCGCCGGTTCCTACTGCATGTGTTGCCCAAGGGCTTCATGCGTGTGCGCCATTTCGGCTTCCTCGCCAATCGCTGCCGGGCGAAGTGCCTGCTGCTGATCCGTAGCGCGTTGGCAGTGCTGCCGAGCGCGCCGGCCAGAGCGAAGACCGAGCCTGCTGCGTACGCTGGCCATCCCTGTCCAATGTGTGGCAAGGGACACCTGCGCGTGAGCGCGCATCGTAGGCGCTCGAGCCCGCGGGGGTGGCGCGATTCGGAAAGCCCCATTCGAGGCTGGTGGCGCTGCTGGTGCTTGCTACGCCGGCGAACCTTGGCCTGTTTGCCGCAAGGTCAGCGGTGGACGTGGCCTTGGGGTGCGGGTCTGGGTTAGCCTGCTCGAGTCGCATGCGTTCAGGCTCAGCTCGTGGCGGCTGAGACGCCGATTGGCGCATCGGTATCGAGAAAACGCAGCAGATCGAGCGGATGCTCGAGCAGCCCATCCGCGCCCCAGTCGCGCGGATGCCGCTCGACACCGAGATAACCATAGAGTGCAGCCAGGGTGCGCATGCCAGCGGCGCGACCGGCGAGGATGTCGCGCTGATCGTCGCCGACATACCAGCAGGCGCGCGGATCGCATTGGATCAGTCCGCAGGCGTGGAACAGTGGATCGGGATGCGGCTTGGCGCGCGCGGCAGTGTCGCCACTGACCACGCAGTCAGGCTGAAACGGCAGTGCCATCGCCTCGAGCAAAGGATCGGTGAGCCAGCCGGGCTTGTTGGTGACGATACCCCAGCGCGTTTGGCGCGATTCGAGCGCCTCGACCAGTTCGGCAATGCCAGGGAAGAGGCAGGTATCGCAGTGGATGTCGGCGGCATAGAACTCGAGATATTCAGTGCGCAGCCGCTCGTAGTCGGGGTCGCCGGGGATCAGCCCAAAGCCGACCGCGAGCATGCCGCGCGAGCCGGATGAGACATGACGACGCGCCTGCGCGAGCGGCACCGGTGGGCGGTCATAATGTGCCAGCAGACGGTTGAGTGCAGCCGCCATATCGGGGGCGGTATCGGCGAAGGTGCCGTCGAGATCGAACAGCACCGCGCCGGCTAGATCAGCCTCGGCCATCGGTGCTCTCAGGCATCGGTGCCGCGCGGCATCTGGCAGCACACCAGATAGTTGACGTCGATATCCTTCGAGAGCCGATAGTGGCGAGTGATCGGGTTGTAGTTGAGGCCACTGATGTCGGTGATGCGCAGTGGCGTCGCGCGCACCCAGCGGTCGATCTCTGAGGGGCGGATGAAGCGGGCGAAGTCATGGGTGCCGCGCGGCAGCAGGTTCAGCACATACTCGGCGCCGATGATCGCAAATAGGTAGCTCTTTGGATTGCGATTCAAGGTCGAGAGGAAGACATAGCCGCCGGGCCGCACCAGGCGCGCGCAGGCATCAATGACCGAGCTGGGATCGGGCACATGCTCCAGCATCTCCATGCAGGTGACCACATCGAAGCTAGCCGGACGCTCAGCGGCTAACTGCTCCACGGGCATCTGCCGGTAATCGACCTCGATCCCGGTCTCAAGCGTGTGCAGCTCAGCAACCTTGAGCGGCTCCTCGCCCATGTCGATGCCGGTGACCTTGGCGCCGGCCAGGGCCATGGCCTCGGACAGGATGCCGCCGCCACAGCCGACGTCCAGTACCTCGCGTCCGTTCAGTGGGACTCGGCTTTGCACATAGCCCAGCCGCAGCGGGTTGATCTCATGCAGCGGCTTGAACTCACTCTCCGGGTCCCACCAGCGCGAGGCGAGGGCCTCGAACTTGCTTACCTCGGCGTGATCGACATTGTGGACGGTTTCGGTCATAGGATGCTCGGTCGATGATCGCGGTTGCGATGGGTAGGTCCGGTGATTTAACTGGTCGCGCTGGTGAGGCCGGTCGCGGCGCGGTCAGCCTGGTTGCCGCCTGGCGCTGACTGATGAAGGACGCCCTCTGGCTGAAGGATGCCTTCTGGACCAGCGACGAGACGGATTAAGCCGGCTCATCCTGTGCCAAGTCTTTGCTCGGAAAACCGTAAGGCGGTGGGCTGACGCTGAGCACCGGGCCTGCATCGCCCAGCCGCAGCTCGCCCTGCTCAGCGGCACTGATCTCGGCGACCACCAGCATCTCCCAACGGCCGGTGCCGGTGGGGCGGGCGTCGACGACCCGGCCTGGCGCTTGCTCAGAGGTGCTGTCGGGCGAACTCAATAGGGTACCAGGCACCGGGGGCTCGGCGTCGGCATCCAGCTCGGCTTGGGCGATATACATGCGCCGCTTGAGCTTGCCCAGATACTGCATCCGCGCGACCACCTCTTGGCCGGTGTAGCAGCCTTTGTGGAAGCTCACGCCATCAATGAGCTGCATGTTGGCCATCTGTGGGACGAAGCTGTCGCTGGTCTCAGGCAGCACGGTCGGGATGCCAGCGCGGATGTCACGCAGGGCCCAGAGGTCCGGGTTGGCGGGCTCGGCGCCCGCTGCACGGGCCGCTTCCCAGGCACTGCGGGCCGCCTCTGCCGGTCCAATCAAGAGGTAGCGCGGATGAGGGTCAGCAATGCGAATCAGCGCGGTGGCGCCTTTGCGGACCATGGCATTCGGCTCGCTCGGCAGACGACCGAAGGCGTGCGTCAAGGCGTCCTCGGCACAATCGCCGACGATGCCGACGCAGACGAGCGCATCGCTGGCGTCGTCGATCGTCGCCTTGGCCCGCAAGAGGAACATCCTCAGTCGCTTCAGCAGACTGTCCTTTTGGGCCCGCGGCAGCAGCAGGAACAGGCTTTCCTCGAAGCGCAGGACGCGAAAGTTGGCGAGCATCCGGCCTTTGGCGCTGCAATGGCTGTTGAGCTGAGTGTGGGTGTCGGAGAGTTCGCGCAGATCGTTGCTGAGCTGCCCTTGCAGGAAGTCTTGGGCCTCAGGGCCGCTGACAGCGATCAGGCCGAGGTGCGACAGGTCGATGAGCGCAGAGGCTGGATCGGCTGGCGCGCTGTCGAACTGTGCGGCGCCGTCGCTGCCGATATGGCCGCCCTGAGAGTCGAGAAAGGCTTGCCAGTCGGTATTCATAGTCGGGCTCTCATAGTCAGGCTTTCATAGTCGGGCTTTCATCGTGCGACTCTGATCCGGCGGTCGGCGATGATGCTGGTTGCCACCGGCTACTGGATGTGGTCGGTCGAGATTGGGTTTGGGTGTTGGTCGCTCGCTCGCTCGCTCGCTCGCTTGCGTTAGGCAGGCGATGATAGCGTATCGGACCCTTGGATGATGGCAACTGATATAGTGTTATCAGCCACCACGCTCAGCTTACTCACGTCCTGGAGATAACAACGCCTTGTCCTTTCATCAAGCCATTCCGCGAACCGGCAGCCTAGTCGTGTACAAGAGCCGACCGGCGCGGGTACTGGCCGCGGCGGAGAAGATCGAAATCGAGATCGAGGGCGGGCAGACCAAGCGCGTGCGACCCAAGGATGTGTTATCGCTCCATCCGGGACCGGTCGCGAGTTTGGCCGAGCTGCGCCCGCCCGAGGTCAATCCGCAAGAGGCCTGGGAGCTGCTCGAGGGGGTCGAGACCGATCTCAAGGAACTCGCGGAGCTGCTCTATGGCGAGCATAGTCCGGGCGCGGCCTGGGGCGCCTGGGAGCGGCTCAATGAGGGGCTCTGGTTCGAAGGTACGTTGGAAGCGCTGCGTCCGCGCGCAGTCGAGCTGATCGAGCGCGACCGCGCTGAGCGCGAGGCCAAGGCCAAGGCCGAGCAGGCCTGGGCGGCGATGTTGGAGCGCCTGCGCGAGGGCCGGATCGAGCCCGAAGATCGAGAGGCGCTCGGCGAGGTCGAGCGACTCGCCAACCTGCAGGGCGAGCATAGCCGCATCCTCAAGGCCTTGGGCTTTGAAGAAACCCCTATCAGCGCCTACCGGCTCTTGGTTTCGGTCGGCTATTGGCCACCGACACATAATCCCTATCCAGCACGGGTTGGAGCCTCGCCCGCCAACCCCGAGCTGCCGATCCCAAGCTTAGCGGCAACGGTCGAAAGGCCTGGCGAGCCGGAACGACTCGACCTGACGCATCTGCCGGCGTTTGCGATCGATGACGAGGGCAATCAAGACCCAGATGATGCGATCAGCCTGGATGGGGATCGGGTCTGGGTCCATGTCGCCGACGTTGCCGCGCTGGTGGAGCCAGACGCCGAGCTCGATCGCGAGGCACGGTCGCGCGGCGCTAACCTTTATCTCCCCGAGGGCATCATCCACATGCTGCCGGTGGCCATCACCGAGCAGCTTGGGCTTGGGCTGCAGTCGCGTTCGCCGGCACTCTCCTTTGGCCTGCGGCTGGATGCGCAGGGCGAGATCAGCGAGATCGAGATCCAGCCGAGCCTGGTGCAGGTGCAGCGGCTGAGTTATGCCGAGGCTGACCGTCGGCTTGGGGAAGCGCCCCTCGCGGAGCTGGCCCAGATCGCCGAGCGTTATCGCCAGCGTCGCCTAGCCTCGGGCGCAGTCGAGATCGATCTGCCCGAAGTCAGTGTGCGGCTGCGGGAGGGCGAGGTGCTGATCCGACCGATCGAGCGCACCGGTTCGCGCTCGATGGTCACTGAGCTGATGCTGATGGCGGGCGAGGCCGCGGCCCGCTACTGCCAGGCGCGCGAGCTGCCGATCCCCTTCGCCACCCAGCCGACGCCAGAGCGCATCGAGCAGCCGGCGAGCATGGCCGCGATGTATGCCTATCGGCGCCTGTTCAAGCCCAGTCGCACGGTCGTTGGCGAGCCAGGACGCCATTTCGGCCTTGGGCTGGATGCCTACAGCCGCGTCACCAGCCCGTTGCGTCGCTATGCTGATCTGCTGGTCCATCAGCAGCTGCGCCAGCATCTGCGTGGCAGCGAGCCGCTGAGCGCCGAGCAGGTGAGTCAGCGCGCCGGTGAGGCCGATCAAGGCGGGATTATCGTGCGCCGCGCCGAGCGCCAATCCAACCTGCACTGGAAGCTGGTGCATCTAAAGCAACGGCCGCAGTGGAAAGGCGAGGGCGTCGTGGTCGAGCTACAGGAGCGCAAGGCTCTGGTGTTGATTCCGGAGCTGGCGCTGGAGACACGCATCCGTGCCAAGCAGGGCCTCGCGCTTGACCAAGCGGTACCGCTGGCGCTGGCAGAGGTGGATCTGGCACAGGCTGAGTGTCAGTTTCGGCTGCTGGGTTGACGTTACAGCCTGTCAGGGGCAGTTAATATTCGAGCTCGAAGGCTGCACCAGCGCGCGCCCCACGATCGGCACCAACATCGGTTTCCAAACGAATCCGTGGGTTGAGCTGCATGCGCAGAATGCCCTGGGTCTCACCCGTTCGCGTGCCCTGGCGAGCACCCAGATAGACGCGCTCACTGAGGTAACGGCCACCTTCAAGCATCGAATACCCGCGGCCAGGCCACGAGCCATCGGCGTTTTGCCCAATGCCCAATCGGTCAAGCCCGAGTCCGCTGCGGGTGCGCTCGAGCAGGCCGATGGCTGGGCCCTCGATGCCGGCCAAGGAGGCGGCCGCAAGGCCGAGGCGGGTGACCTGCAGCGCCGAGAGTCGCGAGCGCGAGAGGCCGAACAATAATCGGCTGAGCACCTCGTCCTCTGGCATCTCAGGCTCGCCGGTGAGGCGGATCACCGGCGCGCGAGCGGTGCCTTCGACGGCCAGGATGGCGGTGGCTCCGGCGGCCTGGACCCGGGCCTCGAGGTCGATTGTCGGGTCGAGCATCGAGGCGCCATTGAAGCCGATGCGTCCCCGCGTAAAGCGCAGCTGCTGGCCGACCAGTGCATAGTCGCCGCTCAATAGCCGGAAGTCGCCGATGATCGCCGGCTCGGCGAGCGAACCGCTGGCGCGGATCTCGCCGCCGAGCTCGGCATCGATGCCGCGGCCGGTCAAGCTCAGCGCCCGCGGGGCACTGATTAGCAGGTCCAGCCCGATTGATGCAGGCGACCAGCCGGCATGGGTGTCACCGTTCGTCCGATGCGAGCGCTGCCGGTGACTCCGTGGCTGGCGCCGGACGCCCACCTCTTTGACCTCGAGACTGGTGACAGCGACTGGCAGGCGGTCGGGAATCCGCACATCGATCCGCTCGAACTGGATGCCACCACTCAGCTCTGAGCCTCGCGCCAGCGCGCCGCGCAGCCGGAGATCGGCGTCAGCTTGCAGTTGTAGCAGGTCAAGCTGGAACGGGCCGGCCTTGCGCGCACTCAGCTTGAGGTCGACCGGCTGGTCTGGAGACAACCAGCCCAGGGTGCCGGTCAGCTGGAGGGTTCCTGGGCCAGCGCTGGCGGTCAGACGCTCGAGCCGGAGCGTCTCACCGGCGAGTTGCAGTCTGCCGTCGATCTCGGTCAAGACCAGGCCGAGGCGGCGATCGCGCCAGGCGGCGTTGCGGAGTTCGACCGAACCCTCGAACAAAGGCTGCGCATGACGGCCGCTGATATCGAGGTCCAGACTGAGCTGCCCTTGCAACTGCCGGCCAGCGGCGCCCAGCACGGGGTTGAGCAGCGCGACATCGATCTGGCCGCGGGCGCGCAGCGCTAGGTTGTCGACTAGAGAAGGCACTGAGCCGAGTTGCCCGGCGAGCTCCAGGGATGCGCGGTCGCCAACCAGTGCCTGCGCCTCGATCGTTGTTGCTGTCGGGCTGCGCTGCAGCGCCAATCGTAGCTCGCCCGGTGGCAGGCTGCGGCCCAGGCCTGCAGACCAGCGGAGTTGGCGGGCGAGCAGATCAAGGCGGCCAAGCGGCGCGCTCGCTGGCCCATCGAGGCGGGTTTCAAGATCGATCAGGCCAGTGAGGCTGCACAATGGCTCAGGGAGCGCGGCGGTGCGGGGTAGCAGGGCGATGACCGTTGCGATTGGCAGGTCAATGACCCGTGCGTCAAGCGCCAGCGCTGGTGCCAAGCGGCCGCTGATTCCGAGCTGGCCGCTAGCCCTAAGCTGGCCGCTAGCCCTAAGCTGGCCGCCGGTTTGCTCTTTTATCTGCGACTCGTCCGAGGCCAAGAGCTGGACTGCTGGCGCGTCGATGCTCAGTCCCTCGCTAAAATCAATACGAGCCGGCTCAAGCAACTGAAATCCATGTCGTTGCAGCTCAAGCGAGGCGGTGCTCAGACGCAGTTGGCGCGCGAACGCCTGTAGCTGTCCGCTGCCGCTGAGCCGGACCTGTTTGTCGGCGCCTAGCGACTGCAGCCGTCCCAGCTGCGCGAGCTGTTCCCGTTGATCCCATTGATCCCGCTCCTCTACCTGTGCGAGCTGCAGCTGAGCGTCGGCATTCAGCTCAAGTGCCTCGGCAGGACCTGTGGCTTGTACCGCCAAGTCGCCCGCGAGGCCGGGCACTTCGAGGCCTGTGACTCGAAGTGTCGAGCGGACCCATGGCTGCTCGAGAGGAGCATCGACCTCGGCCAGCAATGCCAGCCTTGCCAGTTGAATCTCGTGCGGCAGGCTCAAGTCCGCGCCTTCTAGGTCGATCTCTAGCAGGCCTTGTTCATTGAGCATCAGACGCACCTGCAGGCGTCCGCCGAGTGTCAGCGGTGTTGATAGGTCGAGCCAAGGGGCGACGACCGCCTCTAGCCTGGCGAGCTGCGCGATATCGAACGCGAGCTCACCGATCGGCAGCGACTGCGCAGGTGCCCAACGCAGATGCCCCTGCGCGTCGATCCCCGACCAGTGGCTCTCGCCGAGGGTGAGCGCGAGCGCGCCGGACTGAAGCGAGCCCCTTAGGTCGAGGAGGACCAGGTCACTGATACGACCGGGGAGCGTGAGATCAAAGTTTGCGGTGGAGCTGGCTGGCGTGATCGCGAGGTTCGCCTGCAGATTGCCGTCTCTGGCGAGGGCAGCGGAACCTTGAATCGCCAAATCCGGCGCGGCTTCGACCGCTCCGCTCAGCTGCAGATTGCCGATCGCAAGATGCTGCAGTTGGATCGCGAGCGGCAGGGGCCAAGTGCTGCTGGAGCCACCACGGGTCGATAGCCTGCGCAGCAGCGCGACGGAGCCCGCCGTCAGTGACTGGATCTCGAGCTCAGCGTTCAGCAGCGCGCGCGGTGCGAGCGACAAGGCAGCATGATCGATATGCAGCCAAGGGCCGTCGGCGTCGGCGATCACCAGCCGCTCGATCCGAGGCGAAAAGGGTAGCGAGCCGCCAAGTCCAGTGATCTGCACCCGACTGCCAGTGGCTGCCTTGATCGCGTTCGCCATCAAGTCACGCCCGCTCTCGCTGTTGAGCCCGATGACCAGCGCAAGAACAACCGGGAGCGTCAGTGATGGACCCAAGGCCAGCCTTGTCCAGGTCCAAAAGCGTCTCTGTCGCAGCCTTTTCTGCTTCAGCCTTTGCTGATGCTGCCGTCTTTGGCGTCGCCATTGAAGACGCAAACCTGGGCGCAAATCTGGGCGCAGACCTGGGCGCAAACCTGGGTGTCGCATCATGGTGCGGCGCAGCTTTGCTTCTGGCTCATCAAAAGGCCTGGCCGATGCCGATATAGAGCTGCACCACTGGGTCGTCTTCAGCAACCCTCACCGGCGTTGCAAGATCGATTCGTATCGGTCCGACCGGGGTGTGGAAGCGGGCACCCAGGCCGACGCCAATCGCAAGATTGCCGAAGCCGCGGAAGCCGTCCGCGGAGACATCGCCGACATCGACGAAGGTCGCAAGCCCCCAACGCGCACCGATGCGCTGGCGCAGCTCCAGGCTGCCTTCGATCAGCGCATCGCCCCCAGCGGGCGAGCCGTTAGCGGTGTGCGGGCCAATCGACTGGAACGGATAACCGCGCACCGAGCCTCCTCCGCCGGCATAGAAGCGCCAATCGGGCGGGATGGCGCTGGCGTTGGCGCCGAGGGTGCGGCCGATCGCCAGCCGCGCCGCGAGCACTCGACGCCCGAGCAGCGGCGGATCAGCTGCGGTCTGTACCCCGGGTTCGATGGTATTGCTGCGACTGCTGGTGCGACCAGACAGTGTGGGTCCAGAGGGCCCGCGTCCAGACAGTCTAGGTCCAGACGGCCTGGGACCGGCCAGACGGGTTCCAGCCAAACTGGACCCAGCAGCACTGGCGCTAGACAGATCCAGATAGGTGGCAGCCACCATTCGGACGCGAACGAAGGGGTCACCATCGCCTTGCACCATTGGCGTTGGAGTTAGCTGCGCGGTCAGTCGCCAGCCGTGACGCGGGTCGAGCGGATCATCGCTGCCATCCCAGTCTAGCGTCATCGGCAGCGACAAGAGCTCGAAGTCCTCGTCCGGACCATCCTGAACGATCCGCGCGCGCTCGATGCCGAGACCGGCGCCGATCCTGAGTCGCGACGAGATGCGCTGCTCGAGCAGGGCCGAAGCGGTCAGCGCATCGCGATCATAGGCCTCGAGGCGCTCGCTGACGGCGCCGAGCTTGAGCTGCAGATCCAGATCGCGCCGCCACAGATCAGGAATCCGCAACGCGGCACTGGCCGAATCATTGATGTCGCCGATCGGTCGAGCCGAGAGCTGGCTGATCTCGGCGGCCAGCGTCAGTTGCTCGGCGCCGCCGAACAGGTTGCGATGCGTCCAGGCAGTTGAAAGACTGCCGCCTTCGTCGCTCGAGTAAGCGCCGGCGAGCCGCAGTACCCGGCGCGGGCGCTCGACGACTTCGAGTCGCAGCGGGAGGCGACCGCTCGCGTCCGGCGCGCTGCCGGTTGTCAGCCGTGCCGAGGCCAAGGCCTCGCTATTCATCAATGATCGCCGTGCGGCCTCGAGACGGCTGGGGCTAAATGATTCTCCGGCTTTCAGGCCGAGCCGGCGCCGCACATAACCCTCGCGCAACCGCTCCAGCCCAATGATCTCGATCTCGCCAAGTGGCAGGCGCTCGCCCGGCTCGGCGCGATAGCTGATCGCCATGGTGCGGGTGCGATGGTCGACGATGGCCTCGGGTGGCGGCACCTGCGCGAACGGAAAACCATCTTCGCGCAGGGCTGCGAGGACAGCGGTGCCTGCCGCCAGCACATCCGGTGCGTTGGCGGGCTCACCGGGCTGCAGGTTGAATGCGGCGCGTGCCGCGGGTGGGACGGGGCCATCGAGCTGGACGGTGCCGAGCCGGTATCGCGGCCCAGGGTCAATCTGGACTTGCACCTGCAACTGAGCCTGAGGCGGGGCCTGAGTCTGAGGTGGGGCCTTGGCCTGGCCTAGAGCCCGCGCCGGGGACTCGGCCTGGTGCGGAACCTTAGCCTGAGCCTGTGGCAGAGCTGGAGCTGGAGCAGGAACTGGAGCAGGAACTGGAGCTTGGAGTGGCGTCTGAGCTTGGGCCTGGAGTGGGACTTGGTCCTCAGTGCCTCGCGCAAGCTGCTCGAGTCTCGGCAGCAAGGCGCTGTCATTGAGGTCAAGGCCAGCGATACGGATCTCGATTAGCGCATCGTAGTAGCCAAAGCTCCGCAGCACCTGGTCGATGCGGTCGATGTCCATATCGGCGCGTGCGATCAATCCGAACGGACCGACTGGCGCCTCCTCACGCAGGCGCTCGAGCATCGAGCTATCGTTGATGGCGCGATCGAGTTCCGCGTCGCCGAGCGACTTGATCGTCAAGCCATAGGTCAGGGTATCGAATGACGGCCAGGTCAGATCAGTCGCTGATGAGACTGTCGCCGATCTGTTCAGTGGGTGTGATGACCCGTTCGATGCGCAACTGTCAGAAACTGATAGCATCAACGAAGCACTCACTGAGACAAGGGTGCCGAGCAGAATAGGGCGGGTTGGGATCACTCGGTGTCTCAGAGTCTAGGACAAGACGCTTGGTTCAGGGCTGGTTGAGACCCTCGGAAATGGGGTTGCAGCAAGGCGTTCTGAGCTAACATCCATTTGATCGGCAAAGGCTGGAACAGCCTCGATAATAGCCGCTATTTGTCCCTATGCTCGGACGCGCCTGACTGTTACGCTCAGCACCCAAACACCGAGCAAGCCACAAGCGCCTCCGAACCCCAAGCAACCATCGCCGCCACACAGCATGAGCACCGTACCGAGTCTTGAGCCCGCCCTTGCTACCCTGCGCCTCCTAGCCAACCAAGCGAGCAGTACCCACCAAACCAGCGGCGCTGGTCAAGCCGCAGGACCGAATCAAACCGCTGGTTCCAGATACACTAGGATAACCGCTGCCGATGGAGCAGGGCAGAACCTTGGTCCGCAACCCGCCGGCGGATTTGCCGCCGAGATGCGCCTTGCCATCCAACGCATCAACGCCTTGCAGATCGACGCCGTCGACAAAGGCAAAGCCTTTCAGGCCGGTGACCCAAACATCACCCTGAACGACTTGATGATCGATGTGCAAAAGGCCAGCGTCGCCTTCGAGTTCGGCAAATCCGTGCGCAACCGGCTGGTCAACGCCTATCAGGAAGTGATGCGCATGCAGGTGTAAACCTCCATGAGGCGAGGGACCCCTGCTATCCCGATCCGCCAGTATGGCCTATGCCGCAAATGGCAGCGCGCGCGACGCAGAAGCTCTTCGCTGGATTCAAGGACTCTAACGAGAACAACGAGAATTCCAACGCCAACGCGCTTAGAGAGCCTTCATGCCTGGATTTAGCCAGTCGCTGCTCGAGCACTGCAGAGTGGCGCTAGCTTGAGCAGTTGCTGAGCCTGTGACAGGCAATGCTGACGCACCTCGGGATCGAGGGTGCGCACCCAGCGCGCGGGGAGGGCGGCGGGACCATAGAGGGCGCCGGCGATCATGCCGAGGATGGCGCCGGTGGTGTCGGCGTCGCCACCGCGGTTGACGACGTCGATGAGTGCAGATTCGAGGTCGTCGGTCGCGAACAGCGCCTGGAATACGGTGCGCAGGGTGTCGGCGATGAAGCCACTGGGGTTTTCGATGCGCTTGCGGTCGTAGGCGTAGACCGGGTCTTCGGCTGCGAGCGCGTCCGCCAAGAGCTTGAGGTCTTTACGCGTGCCGCCGAGCAGACCGGCCTGCACCATGCGGATCACGCAGAGGGTGCCGGCGTCGGAGGTGGGGTTGTTGTGAGTGACGTGGGCTTGGCGGCGATTGGCCTCGGCAACGTCGTCGATGTCGGCGCCGACCGTGGCTAAGGCGACGGGCAGGCAGCGCATGCAAGCGCCGTTGCCGGCGTCGAACTCGCTCTCCGGGGAGGTCCACTCGCCGGTTCGGCGATAATGGGAGATGCCACGGCGGACGGTATTGCCGATGTCGACGGGTTTGCTGCGCATCCAGTTGCTGAAGGCCTCGGCCGCGGCTTGGGCGTCGACCTTGCCCGCGCTGAGGATGCTGTCGCCGAGCGCGAGCGCCATCTCGGTGTCGTCGGTGACGCGTCCCTTGCGCAGCCGCAGCCAGCCACCGCCCTTGATGTCGCGATGCTCGCGATACTGGTCGCGGATCTCGCGCGGGGTCATGAACTCGACGGTGGCGCCGAGCGCATCACCGACGGCGAGGCCCAGATAGGCGCCGATGGCACGACGCTTGATCAGATCGCCGCTGCCGTTCTCGGCCAGCAGCAGGAATTCAGTTCTCAGGCCCGAAACAAGCATGGTAGTCGACGCAGACCTCGCAGGAGGGTGAACGGCAGGTGTAGATGCCTTCGGTCTCGCACAGCTGTTTGTACAAGAACCGCTTCCACTTCATGTCGTGGACGTTTTTCTGGGCAACGGCGGGGAAGTTTTGTTCCATCAATCGGCTCAACTCGGCGCGATTCCAGAGGCCAAGGTCTTGCCAGAGGTGGTCGCTTCCCATACAGCCCGTGGCGATGATCTCGGCCATCCAGCGCTGCTGCAGGCTCGGCTGCAAGTTGGAATAGGATGCGGACAGTTCAGGTTGCTGACTGGGCTTGTCATCTGATGTCCCGTTACCGGGTCCGTTGTCTGATCCTTTAAGCAAGAGCCGAACCAGTTCGTCCCGCTCGTCAGTCCGCTCTGGATCGAGTGGGCGCTGCGGCTGCGCAAGCGCGGTCTGTCGCAGTGCCGGAAAGTGATAGGCGATCAGCTGATTGAACGCCTCTGGCCTGAGGCCGAGATAGTCTGGCATCGCGCCGAGGCCGACGCATTGACTTGCGAGCATTGAGGCCAACAGACCGTCATTTCGGTGGCCGGCGGCAAGGGACAGGAGCCAGTGCCGCCAGCGCTCCGCGGTTGTCTCCGGCACTGATCCTGAGCAGCCGCCAGCTGCGGGCACCCATTTGGTGCTCGCCTCGACGATGGGCGCTGAGGTGGCCGGAGCCGACGGGGGCATGGGTCAGTACTCGACCAGGACGTCTTCGTCGCGCACGATCATCTGGCAGGCCAGACGCCATTCGCTCGGCATATCGTCCACATGCAGCTGGTCGATCTGGTCCTGCGTGAGCTTGCCGAGCTCCTTGAGGACTGTCTGCTCTTTATCGGTCAGGAAATAACCCATGCGATCTTTTTCATCGACGCTGGTCACGCGCACCAGGCAATGGCCGCATTCGCCATCCTGACAGTCGAATTGGACCGGGATCTTGTTCTCCTTGGCGATCTTGAGCAGGGTTTCGGTGTGGCTGCCGGCGACTGCGTAGACGGTCTTGTCTTTGTAGTCGGGGTTTGAAAAGGTCACGAGTGCCATTGATGGGGGCTCCGCGTTGGATGGGTTGATGTGGACTGGGATGCGCTGAAGTGCTGCGACGCTAAGCTTGAACGAGCGCTAGGCCGGCTTGACGGTGCAATCGCCGATGATCTGGGCCTGGCAGGCGAGGCGGTCGTGGCGGCTGGCCATGTTCTCGCGCAAGACCTTTTCTTCGAGCACCGAGGGTTCGGTCAGATTGTTCCAGCCTTCGACGACATGCATCATGCAGGTGCCGCAATCGCCCTCGCGGCAGCCGTAGATGATGCCGGCGCCGATCTTCTCGGAGACGTCGATGACGCGGATGCCGGCGGGGACATTGACGGTTTGATCGATGTCCTGAAAGGTCACTTTTGCCTTGGCCATGTCGTGTTTTCCTCTTGGTTTTGGTTGCAATGGATTCGTGGGTTGGAACCATCGGGCGCCGTCATGCAGCGCTTCTGTGGCTGAGCCTCTCTTGAGCCTCTCTAAGGTTCATAGCGCGTCGCCAGCTTGGACGATGAGGCGCCTGTTTCCGGGTACGGACTCAGTTCGGCGAAATCGATGACGCAACACCTTAACGAGCGCGGATCTCGGCCATCGCCGAGTTCCAGCGCTCGGGAGGGATACCCGTCAGTGAGCCGGGCGGATTCAGTGGGATGCCACTGGCGTCGAGGATGGCGCCCTCGATTGGGCAGATGCTCGCGCATTGCGGTTCGGCGAAGTCACCGGTGCATTCGCTGCACTGGCTTGGGTCGATGATGAAATGCGGCTTGGCAGCCTGAATCGCCTGGCTCGGGCACAGCGGTTCACAGGCCCAGCAGTTCACGCAGCCATCGGTAATCTGGTAAGCCATGGTGTTTCCTTCGGTCTCGTTGCTGGCAGTGTTGTTGCTCGCCGGGTGTCAGGTGTCGCGCGAAGCCGCTAAACCCTGGAGCCGCCAAGCCGCGAATGAGGGGCGATAAGGCGCTGGAGTGGCGGCTGTTGTCCGGAAGCCTTTTGGCAACTTGACTTCCAGACCGGCGCAGTCAGTGATCGGCCAATCGTCGCCAGACTCGTTCGCGTCTTCACGCGACATGATTCGCTTGGGGCTGGCTCAAGCGCTCAGCGCACTCATGGGTTCGGTTTGGTCAAGGGCGCCGCTTACTCTGAGCTCGGCGTAGACGGCGGCGACAGCGGTCTCGATCGGCTCCATCGCGTGCTCGCCGTTCGGTGCGATGCCGGCGGCCTCGAGCGCGTCCCAGGGCTCGATGCCGATCTTCGAGCAGAGCACGGCGGCGCAGCCCTCGAGCGCACGCAGGGTGCCGGTGAGTGCTGATTCGGCTTCGCCACAGGTCTCATCGCCCGTGCAATAAGCCTGGACCCGGCGGGTGCCGATAAAGCGCACGTCCTGGGCGTCGGCCTCATAGACCAAGAACTCGCGCGCATGTCCGAAGTGTTGGTTGATTACACCGCTGCCGCTGCTGGCGACAGCGATGCGCACTGAGCGACTGGTCGTGCCCGCCGGCGCCTTAGCGCTTGATAAGGCGGTCCGGGCGGTGATGAGTGGAATTGCGGGTTGCGTTGCGAGCGGTCTTGTTTCCGATGCTGATGCTGATGCTGATGCCGCTGCGGAAACCAGGTCGGGCTCCGTCGAAGACGCTGTCGGGCGACGGCGAGTGAGTGAATCGAGGGCAACGAAGACCTCGCCACCTGAGGTCTGCGTCGCCTGCCGGCTGGCCTCGCGTTGAGCCTGGCGCTTGGCCTCGATCTCGGCATGCACCGCGGCGCGACGCGCCATCGCGGCGGCGTAGTCGATGTCCATCTGCTCGATCTTCTCGATCGAGAACTCGGCGCCGCGATCCTCGCCCAGCATGCCAACCGCATCGGCGCGGCATTGGCGACAGTGGCGCATCATCGCCATGTCGCCGCTGCAGGCGTCTTGCAGGGCCTGCAGCTCGTCATGGGTCGGGCCACGCTGTCCCATCAGGCCATAGAAGGTGCCATGCTCGGCCTCTGCAATCAGCGGCATGACGTTGTGTAGGAAGGCGCCCTTGGCCTTGACCACGCGGCTGACCTCTTTCAGATGCTCGTCGTTGACGCCGGGGATCAGCACCGAGTTGACCTTCACCAGGACGCCGCGCT
Organism: Lamprobacter sp.; assembly: GCF_034860625.1. Classification (NCBI taxonomy): domain Bacteria; kingdom Pseudomonadati; phylum Pseudomonadota; class Gammaproteobacteria; order Chromatiales; family Chromatiaceae; genus Lamprobacter; species Lamprobacter sp. Next base: position 15,268 of record NZ_JAYESN010000032.1, on the reverse strand, counting down.
CGGCCAGCATCGCCAGACCCTTCTGCTGCTGTTCGATCAAGATCCGCGCCGCCTTGACCCCTTTGATCCGGTGGTTGTTCCAGAAGATCCAGGGATAGATCTTGGCGCCGATCTCGGGATCGATACAGTTGATGGTGATAGTGACGTGGTCGATGTTGTGCTGGCAGATCTCGTCGACCAGTTCCGGTAGCGCGAGGCCGTTGGTCGAGACGCAGAGCTTGATGTCGGGGGCCTTCTCGGAAAGCGCGCGGAAGGTGGCGAGGGTGCGCTCCGGGTTGGCGAGCGGATCACCCGGGCCGGCGATGCCGAGCACGCTCATCTGGGGGATTGCAGCGGCGACGGCTAAGGTCTTCTGCACCGCCTGCTCGGGTGTCAGCAGCTCCGAGACAACGCCGGGGCGTGACTCGTTAGAGCAGTCGTACTTACGGTTGCAGTAGTGGCACTGGATATTGCACGCTGGCGCCACCGCCACATGCATGCGCGCATAGTGATGATGGGCGTCCTCGGAGAAACAAGGATGGTCGTTGACCTTGGCGCGAATCGCTTCTGGCAGGTGCGCGAGCTTGTCGCTACTGCTGCCGCAGCCACTCGACGCACAGCCGCCGGCTGGCCCGCTCTCCGCCTTTCGCCGCTCTGTGTTCAGAGTGGTTACCGCTTGAACCATGTCTCGATCCCCGTAAAGTCTGACGGCGTCGCATGTGCGACGCGCTAGGCTGTATAGGGGGTTATAAGCAAACGCTGTGCCCAATGTGTGTATAAGGCTAAGCGGTTGATTCGACGATGGTCAGAGCCGGGTTGCCGAAGCTTCTGTGAGGAGGCTGACAGCGCGTAAGCGTCCGTTGTCGGGTCTGCGACCAGACAGGTCTTACAGGGTTCGAGGGGCGGGGTGGCCTAAGCGAAAGGCGGTCATCAGCCCAAGATGCCTGATGCTGCTGGGGCATTGCTGCCATGAGTCGACCACCTGCCGGCTGTCGACCACCTGCTCGCTGTCTAGCTGCGCCGCTTGAACCAACCGGTGAGACTGAAGCGCTCGCGCTGCGCGGGCTCCACCTCATGCAGAAACCGGGCGCTGAAGAAGGTCACTAGGCGACCGCCTTCGGGGAAGATTAACTCGCTCAGCTCAGGGCGCTCCGGATCGGTGTAGAGACGCAGCGCGCCACCGTCCTGTGCCTGCCAGGCATCATTCAGATAGAGGATGCAGCTCAGTGTGCGCTCGCCGATGCCGCGAAATTGATCCAGGTGCTTGCGGTAGTAGGTACCGGGTGGATAGACGGCTAGGTGCGCCTCAAGCGCGTAGAGGCCAAGGAACAGGCTGCGGTTGATCGCCAGCCGCAGCTGCTCGAGCTGGCTCCAATAGAGGCGCTGCGCAGCGCTGAGCTCATTCGGGTCGAGCCAATCGACCCGGTCGGTTCTGACCTCGTCGCGCAGTTCGAGATCCTCGCCGCGGCCGACGCCGGCGCGTCGGAAGCGTCCGGCCTGCCAGCGCTGTTGCGCCTCATGGCGGAGTTGGCTGATGTGCAGTGGGGCGAGGAAGCTATCGGTCAGGCACCAACCTTGTTCGGCGAGGGTGGCGGCGATCTGCTCGGCGGGCTCGGGTGGTTGTTCGGGCGGCAGGGAAGAGGCGGGATGAGCCAAGTGCGCGGGACTCGGTGAGAAGGGATGCCGAAGTCTGCGCGCAATGTTGCGGTGGGTCGAGCGATTTTGCCGCAGCTGGGTGCGCGATCGGCGCTGATCGCGGCCCGTTCGATGGCTGACGCCTAGGCCGCAACCAGCAAGGATGGCGCTGATCTAGCCGGCGGTCTGCTTGGCGCCGATCAGCTCGATCGGATAGCCGTCGGGATCTTTGACGAAGGCGATGATGGTGGTGCCAGCGTTCATCGGGCCCGCCTCGCGGAGGATCTCGCCGCCTTGCGCCTTGATGCGCGCGGCAGCCTCATAGACATCCTCGACCTCGATCGCGATATGACCATAGGCATCGCCGAGCTCATACTGCTCGACGCCCCAGTTGTAGGTCAGCTCGATGACGGTGTGCTCGGACTCATCACCGTAGCCGAGGAAGGCTAAGGTAAACTCGCCGGCTGGATAGTCTTTCTGACGCAGCAGCTTCATGCCGAGCAGCTTGGTATAGAAGTCGATGGAGCGTTGCAGGTTGCCGGTGCGGAGCATGGTGTGCAGGATGCGCATGGTGATCTTGGGACCTCGTTTGCTGATTGCTCTGCGAGAAGTTGGGGATGATCATGGCGTCTTTGAACTCACAGAGGACCCCTGATGGGCACTGGAAAATTGTTTGTAACGGTCTTCGTTGCGGTGTTGCTCGCCAATGCACTCACGGCGCTGGCGTTGTTCGGTGCGCGAGGCCTGCTGCCTGCTGTTGGATTGCCAGCGCTCAGCATCGCGTCGCGCGACGCTGCCGAGTCGAGCACAGCAACCGCGCCGAGCGAGGAGATTGCCAGCCGCTGGGTACCGGCGATTCAGGAGCGCATCCGCCAGTTCTGGGTGCACCCGGCTGGTACCTGGGAGGGCAACGCCCCAGTCGTCAATGTGCAGCTCGAGCCGGGCGGCAAGGTGATCACCAATCAGGTGAGGATCATCACCAGCAGCGGCAACCCGATGTTCGATCAGTCTGTCGTCAATGCGATCTACGACGCCTCGCCTTTGCCGGTGCCGAGTGGGTCGGACTTCGAGCCGTTCCGCGACTTTAATCTGGTGCTGCGCCCCTGACGGGAGCGTTCATCCAGCTCAGGTGTTTGCCAATCTGGTGCAGAGGCTTGCACCAAGGCGAGGGTGATTGCTCAGGTTTGGTGCATTGCTCCTCGATCAGCGCTCCTGTGAGTCGATCTTGTCCTTCAATATCAGTCGGTTGTTTTCCCTGGTCTGGAATTTGCTTAATGCCGCTAGGCGGCAGCTCTGGCCGACCACTGATGCTCTAAGACTCACCATGATTAGGAGACACTGGATGATTGCGATCCCGTCTTTCAAACCCCTGCTGCTCAGTGCCGGTATCGCGCTCGGGCTGACCGCGTCGCTGTCCGGATTCGCCGAAGACGCCGCGCCCGCAGCGGATCAGGCCAACGATGAGACCATCAAGGTCGGTGTGCTGCATTCGCTCTCCGGCACCATGGCGATCAGCGAGACGACGCTGAAGGATACGGTCCTGATGCTGATCGATGAGCAGAACGAGAAGGGTGGGGTGCTTGGTAAAAAGCTCGAGGCGGTGGTGGTTGATCCGGCCTCGGACTGGCCGCTGTTCGCTGAGAAGGCGCGTGAGCTGCTTCAGAAAGACAAGGTCGCTGCCGTGTTTGGCTGCTGGACCTCGGTGTCGCGCAAATCGGTGCTGCCGGTGTTCGAGGAACTGAACGGCCTGCTGTTCTATCCGGTGCAGTACGAGGGCGAGGAATCGTCCAAGAACGTCTTCTACACCGGCGCGGCGCCGAATCAGCAGGCGATCCCAGCGGTCGATTATCTGAAGGACGAGCTGGGCGTGGAACGCTGGGTGCTGGCCGGAACCGACTACGTGTATCCGCGCACCACCAACAAGATCCTCGAGGCCTATCTGAAGCAGAATGGGGTGGCCGAGGAGGACATCATGATCAACTACACGCCGTTCGGGCATTCCGACTGGCAGTCGATCGTCGCCGACATCAAGAAGTTCGGCTCCGAGGGCAAGAAGACGGCGGTGGTCTCGACCATCAACGGCGATGCCAACGTGCCCTTCTATAAGGAGCTGGGCAATCAGGGTATCTCGGCCGAGGATATCCCGGTCATCGCCTTCTCGGTTGGCGAAGAGGAGCTTTCAGGCATCGACACCGGTCCGCTGGTCGGCCATCTGGCGGCCTGGAACTACTTCATGAGTGTGCCGACCGATGAGAACGAGGCCTTCATCGAGACCTGGCATGAGTTCATCGGCAATCCGAAGCGGGTCACCAATGACCCGATGGAGGCACACAAGATCGGCTTCGATCTCTGGGTGCAGGCGGTCGAGAAGGCCGGCACCACCGACACCGATGCGGTCGAGAACGCCATCGTCGGCTTGACCACCAGCAATCTGAGTGGCGGGACTGCTAAGATGCTGCCCAATCATCACATCACCAAACCGGTGCTGATTGGTGAGATACAGGATGATGGTCAGTTCGCGATCGTCTACCAGACCGAGGAAGAGGTTCCTGGCGATGCCTGGTCGGACTACCTGGAAGGCTCCAAGGATCTGATCGGCGATTGGACAGACCCGATTAACTGTGGCAACTACAATACCAAGACGAAAAAATGCCTTGGCAGCGTGCAGGTTGCAACGGAGTAGTTTTGAGAACCAAGGCGTCTAGAAGCGAGGCGTCTAGTACCGTGGCGTTGAGAGACTAGAGGCAGCGGCCGGCGTTTGCGCCGACGCCGCATTTGATCCGAAGCCAGGGATGGCGCGCTGGTCACCCCAGTTGCCGGAACGTCCTGATCCGAATGACGCGGCAGCGTTCACCCCTTAGATGACCTCGTGCGGTTGATGAGCCCTATGTCCAGGTTTGTGTTTGGCGGCAGTGGCCCTGCTTTGGCGATGGCGCTTGGCTTCTTGCTGTTGCTGATGACAGCCACAGCCACTGGCGCTGACGATAGCCAGCCAACCGATCCCGCCAGAGACCCGACAGCGAAGCTCACAGTGGATTCGGTGGACGAGTCGATCCCTGGCCTCGTTGTCGACGCGGGAGCCAATGTCGCAAACGACATGGCTGCGAGCGCGGCACTCGAGCCCGCAAAGACTGTGATTGCCGAAGCCAGGGCCGAGGAATCTGAACCGGACCCGGAAGCAGGGTCTGATTCGGAGCGAATCAGTGTGTTGCGCGAGCGCGTTTCCCAGCTGACAGATCCCTCGTTCAAGGTCAAAGAAGCCGCAGCTCAAGCCATCGCCGAAACTGGTGAACCGCGCGCGATCCCGCTGTTGAAAGCGCTGCTCGCAGGGGATCTCTATTATCGAAAGGACGATGATCGCATCGTCTATGTAGCGCCGGCAGGCAGCAGCGGCTGGGCCTTGACCGATGCGCTGAGCGGCGAGGCCCTCGGTGAGGTTGGGCGCCGTGATGTGCGCAAGATCACGGTCAACAATCGGATGCGCAGCGCCTTGCGGACAGCGATTGCGGCGCTGACCCTGGCCAGCCCAGACCCGGCGCTGCGCATGCGGGCAGCGCGCGAGATGGTTGGCAGTGATGATCCGGTGGTGATCAGCGCTGTGCGCACACAGCTTGCCATGGAAGACGTCCCGCAGGTGATGGAGATGCTGACCTTGGTGGTCGCCATCGCCGATCTCAAACAGCCGGATCTGGACAGCCGCTTGGCAGCCATCGAGGTGCTGCATGGCAATCTCTATCCGCAGGCACGCAATGCGCTAAACGGCTTGCTGCAGGTGGAGCAAGATCCTGGGGTTCTCGCCGCGACCAAAGCGGCGCTGGATGCGATCGATCGCAAGCGTCAGCTCAACAGCAGCATCGAGACCCTGTTCTTCGGCCTCAGCCTCGGCTCGGTGCTGGTGCTGGCGGCGATCGGGCTGGCGATCACCTTCGGCGTCATGGGCGTGATCAACATGGCCCACGGCGAGCTGATCATGATCGGCGCCTACACCACCTATTTGGTGCAGCAGGCGATGCCGGGCCTCACTGACTGGTCGCTGTTGGTGGCGGTGCCGGCGGCCTTCCTGGTCTCTGGTGCCTTTGGCGTCGCCATCGAGCGTACCGTCATCCGCTTCCTCTACGGGCGACCTCTGGAGACCCTGCTGGCCACCTTCGGTATCAGCCTGATCCTGCAGCAGTTAGTGCGCACGACCATCTCAGCACAGAACGTGATCGTCCAGAACCCGAGCTGGATGAGTGGCTCACTGCAGCTCAATCCGGGGCTCGCGTTGACCTATAACCGGCTCTACATCCTGCTCTTCTCGTTGATCGTGTTCGCGCTCTTGCTGCTGGTGCTCAAACGCACTGCACTTGGCTTGCAGGTGCGGGCGGTTTCACAGAACCGTGCCATGGCGCGTGCGATGGGGGTGCACTCGGCGCGGGTCGATGCGCTGACCTTCGGGCTCGGCGCTGGTATCGCCGGGGTTGCCGGCGTGGCGCTGTCGCAGCTGACCAATGTCGGTCCCAACATGGGCCAGGCCTACATCATCGATTCCTTCATGGTCGTGGTGTTTGGCGGTGTTGGCAATCTCTGGGGCACCCTGGTCGCGGGTATGACGCTGGGAATCGCCAATAAGCTGATGGAGCCTTGGGCTGGCGCCGTGCTGGCCAAGATCCTGGTCTTGGTCTTTATTATCCTGTTCATCCAGAAGCGCCCGCGCGGACTCTTCCCGCAGCGGGGCCGTGCCGCGGCGGACTAAACGATGTCACTCATCGCCTTGTCGCCCTGGACGCCCCGGCTGGCAACGCTTGGGGAGTCGAGAACGAAGACTAACGAGGCCGGGCGCCGTCCGGCGAACTGATTGAGACCGGATGAGAACCTTCAACATGGGCCTGTTGCAACCACTCAAGGGCGATACCGGCGGCCAGATCATGCTGGCGGTGCTGGCGCTGATCGCCGTTCTGGTGCCGATCCTGAACCTGCTGGTACCGGAGGCCAATCCGCTGCATGTCAGCACCTTCACGGTGACCCTGCTCGGCAAGTATCTGACCTATGCGCTGCTCGCGGTGGCGGTCGATCTGGTCTGGGGCTATCTCGGGATTCTCAGCCTTGGCCATGGCGCCTTCTTCGCCCTCGGCGGCTATGCGATGGGCATGTACCTGATGCGCCAGATCGGCGATCGCGGGGTCTATGGTGATCCGCTGCTGCCGGATTTCATGGTCTTCCTCGACTGGCAGCAACTGCCCTGGTTCTGGCAGGGCTTCGATCAATTCTGGTACGCGGCGTTGATGATCCTGCTGGTGCCCGGGCTGCTCGCGTTCGTCTTCGGCTGGCTGGCGTTCCGCTCGCGCGTCACTGGCGTCTATCTCTCGATCATCACCCAGGCGCTGACCTATGCGCTGATGCTGGCCTTCTTCCGCAACGAGATGGGCTTCGGTGGCAATAACGGTCTGACCGATTTCAAGGATCTGCTCGGCTTTAATCTGCAGGCCGATGGCACGCGCATCGGGCTGTTCCTGGCCTCGGCGTTGGCGCTGGCGCTCGGTTATTGGGCTTGCCGTTGGATCGTGACCTCGAAGCTCGGGCGGGTCGCGGTCGCGGTGCGCGATGCCGAGTCGCGGGTGCGTTTCATCGGCTATCGGGTGGATCGGGTCAAGCTGGCGATCTGGACCTTCTCGGCGGTGTTGGCGGGTATCGCCGGCGCGCTTTATGTGCCGCAGGTCGGCATCATCAATCCCGGCGAGTTCTCGCCGTTGAATTCGATCGAGTTGGTGGTTTGGGTGGCGATCGGCGGACGCGCGACCCTCTATGGCGCGGTCATTGGCGCGGTCTTGGTCAACTATGGCAAGACGGTCTTCACCGGCGCCTTCCCCGAGGCCTGGCTGTTCGTCCTCGGTGGGCTGTTCGTGCTAGTGACGGTGTTCCTGCCCGCAGGTATTGTAGGACTGCTAAAGAGGCTGCGGCGGCGCCGGGCGGAGCCAGCTGCACTGCAGGAGACGAGCGCATGATCTCCACGAACGAGCTGCCTTCAGATCGCGAACCGGCTGCGAACGACAAGCAGGCTCCGGGCAGCGAAGCGGGGAGCCAAGCGAACAGCGCGAAAACCAACTCCGGTCGCGGCTCGAGCCGCGATCTGCTCCGCAGCGATCAGACCTTCGACTTCAGCGGCCCCAAGCAGGTCTGGCAAGGCTTCGGCCAGGACTTCAAGGAGCTGACGCGGCGCGATCGGCAGTTCGACTTCATGATCCGCGCCAAGGATCTGGAGCTGGATGTCAGTCATGGCCTGATCCTCTACCTCGAAGGACTCAACGTCAGCTTCGACGGCTTCAAGGCGATCAACGAGCTGAATCTCTACGTCAATGCCGGCGAGCTGCGCTGCGTGATCGGTCCAAACGGCGCCGGCAAGACGACGATGATGGACATCATTACGGGCAAGACGCGGCCGGACTCGGGTAGCGCCTTCTTCGGTCAGAAGATCGACCTGCTCAAGCTGACCGAGCCAGAGATCGCCGAGGTCGGCATCGGCCGCAAGTTCCAGAAGCCGACCGTGTTTGAGCATCACAGCGTGTTTGAGAACTTGGAGCTGGCGATGGCGGCGGACAAGCGCGTCTTTCCGACGCTGCTTGCTCGCCTGAGCGGCGCGGAGCGCGATCGTATCGACGAGGTGCTCGGCATCATCGGCCTGCAGGAGCACGCTCAGCGCGAGGCCGGCGCCCTCTCGCATGGCCAAAAGCAATGGCTTGAGATCGGCATGCTGCTGATGCAAGATCCGCATCTGCTGCTGGTCGACGAGCCGGTCGCCGGCATGACTCACCAAGAGATGGAACGCACCGCTGAGTTGCTGACCTCGCTGGCCGGCAAGCATACGGTCGTTGTCGTCGAGCACGATATGGACTTTGTGCGCTCGATCGCCAAGCGCGTGACCGTGCTGCACCAGGGGTCGGTGTTGGCGGAGGGCAGCATGGATGAGGTGCAGAACGACCCGCGGGTGGTTGAGGTCTATTTGGGAGAGTGAACGGCCTGGCATGCGGCTTGGTTACATGGCGCCGAGACGCCGCTGGACTATGAGGCGTTTCCGGATCGCTGTCCTTGGAGCCAGGATCAGATCCTTGGGGATCATTGGCCAGCATGATCATGAAATCAAGAAGCCCAATTCGAGCCCGAGCAAGCTGTTCAACCACCCGTCACGGGTGGAAAGAAGGCCACCTCATCACCATCGGCAACGGCGTTGTCTGGGCGCGCCATCTCTTGATTCACGGCGGTAAGGACGCGCTGTTCTTCTGCGAGCGCCTGCTGCCAAGGCTCGCCACGCCTGCGCAGATAGGCCCTCAGCTCGGCCACGGTTGCACCTGAGGTTGGCTCGAGTTCTTCCGCATCGATTCCGAGACGCTCGCGGAGGCTGGCGAAGTAGCGTAATTGGATCATGGTGAGCGTCTTCCTCAGATTTCAGGCCTCAGGCCTCTGAACCCACAGGCTCTGGTGACCGGGCACCAGCTCAGCGAACGGCAGGAAGGCGACCGGATCAGCGATGGCGATGGTTGCATCCGGCGGGATGATGACCAACCCATTCGCCCAGGTCAGCGAGCTGAGCGCCGCCGACGAGGTGCTGTGGAAGCGCTGTACCCTAGCCTGGCCGGTTGCATCGATCTCCAGTCGCGCACGCTGATAGTCGCGCCGCTTGACGGGCTTGTTGAGCGCAAAACCCGCCGGTAGCCAGAGCGGGGTCGGGAGTTTGGCATCCTGCACGCCTTGCATGCGCTCGATGAACGGCCGTGCGAGCAAGCAGAAGGTGACGAACAACGAGACCGGATTGCCAGGGCTGCCAATGAATGGTGTACCGCCGATATGACCGAACGCAAGCGGTTTGCCGGGCTTCATCGCGACGCGCCAGAGGTCGAGGCTGCCGAGCTGCTCGACCGCCGGGCGCACATGGTCCTCTTCACCCACCGAAACGCCGCCGCTGGCCAAGACCAGATCCGCCTGTTCGGCGGCGGTGCTGAGCGCGGCAACGGTTGCCTCTCGGTCATCCTTGACGATGCCGAGATCGATCACCTCGCAGCCGAGCGCCTGCAGCAAGGCACGAAACAGGAACCGGTTCGAGTTGTAGATCTGGCCCGGTGCCAAGGGCTCTCCGGGCATCACCAGCTCGTCACCGCTGGCGAGCACGGCCACGCGCAAGCGGCGATAGACCCGCAATTGTTCGGCGCCGACGCCAGCGGCAAGGGCGAGATGCTGGGGTGCGAGGCGGGTTCCGGCCGCGAGTACCTGCGAGCCTGCTTCGAGTTCCTCGCCCCGGCGACGGATGTTGGCGCCGGCGGTGATCTCGGCGTTGACGCGCACGCGATCACCCTCCTGCTCGCAGACCTCCTGCACGACGACGGTATCGGCACCCTCGGGCACCGGCGCGCCGGTGAAGATGCGCGCGGCAGTCCCCGGCGTCAGCGGGGTGCCGCATTGGCCAGCGGCGATGCGCTGACTCACCGGCAGCCATCCGTCGCTGGCTTGTAGATCGGTGACGCGCAGGGCGTAGCCGTCCATCGCGCTGTTATCCCAGCCCGGCAGATCGGTGCTACTGAAGAAAGGCTCCGCGAGCACACGTCCGAGACAGTCTGCGGTCGGCAGCATCTCGCTGCCTTCGATGATGCGGGCGGCCGCGAGCAGCTGGGCTGAGGCCTCCTCGACGCTAAGCGGCTTGGTCAGCGGCGTTGCCGACAAGCCCTGGCCTGGCTCGCAGTCGTTTGGACTATTGACGGACGAGCATCCTGAGGTGGAATCAGGCGCGCCTTGGTTGATCTTGCTGGTCGCAGCTCCCTCCAGCTGGGCAGCTTCCACCGCCCCGCGGCCGTCAGTCGTCGCTTTGGCCATGATGATCAGCGCTCGCTGAAGCGGGCAATGAGCTGGGCGAAGTTGCAGGGCCGGGTGCGGCTGTCCAGCTGTGGCTGCAGGATCTGCTCCCAGGCGGTGCGGCAGGCGCCGGTGGAGCCGGGCAGGCAGAACAGCAGCGTGCCGTTCGCAATACCGGCAACCGCGCGCGATTGCACAGTTGAGGCGCCGATCTCTTCGAACGAGATCTGCCGGAACAGCTCGCCAAAGCCGTCGATGGCCTTATCGAACAGTGGAGTGATCGCCTCTGGCGTGCTATCGCGACCGGTAATGCCAGTTCCGCCAGTGCTGATTACCACCTGCACCTCGGGGTCGGCGATCCAACGCGAGAACAGCGCGCGCAGCTGGTAGACGTCGTCCTTGCAGATCACCTGGTCGGCGAGCCGGTGGCCAGCGGCGGTGAGCTGCTCGCGCAGGTAGCTGCCCGAGGTGTCATTGTCGGCAGTGCGGCTGTCGGAGACCGTGGCCACGGCGATCGGCAGCGGCAGAAAAGGGGCGTCGTTGGGGGTTCGGCTCATGCGGAAGGGCTCATGATCGGTACTGAGAAGCACGTTTCGAGGCTCATCTGGGGCTTTCGCAGTGTATCGCAACTTGATCGGGGCCATTTCCAGGTGAACGGTCACACCGCGGTCGGTGGCAATCCAGTGACAGGCGGAGCGCTTGCACCGCGCTCGGCCGCCGGTTGCGAGACACGCCATGCCTGCGCGCTTGTCGCGATGAGCGTCCGGGGTCGTGCCGCGATCACAGCCAACGCGGGATTAAGATCAACGCCCAGATCGTCGCCGCGAAGCTGATGCTCATGAACACCGCAGCCGAGGCGAGGTCCTTAGCGCGTGCTGAAAGTTCATTGCGCTCTAAGCCAATGCGATCGACATTGGCCTCGATCGCTGAGTTGAGCAGTTCGACCACCGGCACCAGCAACAGGCTGCCGACCAGCAGGGCGCTCTCGACCGGCGACTCGCCCAACCAGAGCCCCAGCGGGATCAGAAAGATGAGGACGAAGACCTCCTGACGAAAGGCCTCCTCCAGCTCGTAGCAAGCCTTGAAGCCCTTCATCGAGTAGCCGAAGGCGAACAAGATGCGGCGCCATCCGCTGACAGTGTGGTTGGCCATGGTCGCGTATCGATTTCCTGTTGATCTTGACGGTCTTGTGTAGCTGTGCCGACCCTGTTTTGCGTCTCGGGCGGCCTCGAACATCCCTTTGCCTGCTTGGTCCGCTGGAGGCCTCATCAGGCTAGCCTGGTCTGACCTTGTCTGACCTGATCTAACGGCAGCATCAAGGTTGGAGGCCCTGGCCGCCATACAGTGGTCGCCATAAGCTGGAACAGGCTGGGTGATCAGGCTCTCCTAGGCATTGCCCTCAAAAGGCTTCCAGGCGACATCCAGCTGACGCGCGGCGCGCACGTCATCGAGTCGACGCACCGGCAGGCTGTGTGGCGCCTGCTTGACCGTCTCCGGCTCCTGTTCGGCCTCGGCGCGGATCTTGATCATCGCCTCGACGAAACCATCGAGCGCCTCCTTGGGCTCGGTCTCGGTCGGCTCGATCAGCAGGCATTCCGGTACCAACAGCGGGAAGTAGGTGGTCGGCGCATGATAGCCATAGTCGAGCAGTCGCTTGGCGAAGTCCATGGTGTTGACGCCGAAGTCCTTGGCCTCTTTCTTCAGCGTGATGATGAACTCGTGACTGGCGCGCCGCTCCGGGTAGGCGAGCTGGAAGCCGGCCGCGCGCAGCCGCGCCTGCAGATAATTGGCGTTGAGCGTGGCGAATTCCGAGACCCGGCGCATGCCCTCGGCGCCGAGCAGTCGGGCGTAGATATAGGCGCGCAGCAGGATGCCCATGTTGCCGCCGAAGGCGGTGAGGCGGCCGATGCTTTCGGGGCGGTCGTCCTCGTCGAGCCAGCGATAGCGGTCTCGATTGCTGCCGTCGCCATGACCATCGTCATCAACCTGTGCGACGAGTGGGATCGGCAGATAGGGCTCGAGCCGCTTGGAGACCCCGACCGGACCGGCACCCGGCCCGCCGCCGCCATGCGGGGTCGAGAAGGTCTTGTGCAGGTTCATGTGGATGACGTCGAAGCCCATGTCGCCTGGCCTGACCTTGCCGAGGATGGCGTTGAGGTTGGCGCCATCGTAGTAGAGCAGGCCGCCGGCCTCGTGCACGGTCTTGGCGATGGCTTGGATGTTGCGGTCGAAGACGCCGACGGTGCTCGGATTGGTGAGCATGATGCCGGCGGTCTGGGGGCCAACCACCGCGCGCAGGGCGTCGATGTCGACATCGCCGTTGCGGCCGGTCGGTACCTCGCGCACCTCGAAGCCGGCCATGATCGCCGAGGCCGGGTTGGTGCCGTGAGCGGCGTCGGGAACCAGCATCTCGCGTCGGTCGTGATCACCGCGCGCGTCGTGATAGGCGCGGATCATCATCACCCCGGCCAGCTCGCCCTGGGCGCCGGCCGCGGGTGCCAGCGAGACCGCGTGCATGCCGGTGACGCTCTTCAGCATGTCTTGTAGCTCATGCAGGCAGGCCATGATGCCCTGGCTATGGGTCTCGGGTGCGGCGGGATGGCGCGCCAGAAAGCCGGGCAGCGAGGCGAGGCTGTTACAGGCACGCGGGTTGTACTTCATGGTGCAGGAGCCGAGCGGATAGAAGTGCGTGTCGATGGAGAAGTTCTGCTGCGACAGCCGGGTATAGTGGCGCACCGCCTGCAGCTCGGAGACCTCGGGCAGGGCGGCACGCTGCTTGCGGCGCAGTGCTGGCGGTAGAGCGCTGTGGTCGGCAGGCGCGAGCGGCGCTTGCGCGGTGGCGCGGCGGCCAGGGCGGGAGTGTTCTTGGATGAGCATGGCGGTGTGTGTGAGCAGTGAGTGATTAGGAGTGAGCAGTGAGTGATTAGGAGAGAGGAGTGAGTGATATAGGAGTGAGTGTTTAGTGGCTGTCTGGTGTTTGTTTCCCGATGATCGGCGGATGGTGGCGCTGACATTGGGACGCAATGGATGGACGCTGTTCTAGGCCGCTTTGGCGATGGCCAGGGCGCTCGCTAGGGCTTCGCGATAAGCAGCGATCGCATCCGACGATTAGGCAAAATGAGCAACGGCGACCGGCTTTGGTGTAGCGAACGTCGCACGATGTTGTTTGATCCTCTCAATCTCGTGCATGGTTTCTGCAGTCATGTAGCTCTCGCCACAGTGCGGACAAGTGATGACCGGAACGTCTTCGATGATCAGGAGCCCGTTACCTTTACCATAGCTCCGGGTCACCCTTCGGATAACCACTCCAGAACCACCGCAGATAGCGCACATTTCACTCATCATAGATCTCTCGAAAAACAGTGACGATAATCAGCTTACCGGTCGGACCAAGTTTGACCACCTCTTCGGCAGCATGCGTCGTGACGACATAGTGCTTCTTTCGCACGCATTCCCTGATGTGCGAGAGCGTTGGCTTCATTGATGCCGTTGGCCGATGCTAACGGCCCAATGCTGCAAGTCCATGGCGCGAGATACCGATTGTGAGTCGTTAAGAAACGAAACCTAAGGAAACGAAACCTAAGGAAACGAAGCATTCGTTGGATTTGCAGCTTGGCGCGCTTCTCCTGCATTCAGGGAGCTAGGCCGCTTTGGCGATGGCCAGGGCGCTGGCGAGCGCCTCGCGATAGGCGGCGATCTCGGCATCGGTGCGCTTCTCGGTGGCGCAGACCAGCACCGCAGAGCCCAGCTCCGGATACTCCCGCCCGAGATCGAAGCCGCCGAGGATGTCCTGCTCGGCGAGCCCGGCGAGCACCGTCTCGGTCGGCGCTGGCAGACGCAGGGCGCGCTCGTGGAAGGCGAGGCCGCTAAAGATTGGCTCGACGCCCGGCACCTCGCACAGCTGTTGTGCCAGTCGGACGGTGTTGGCATGGCAGGCGGCGGCGACGCGCTCAAGGCCTTCGGCGCCGAGGATCGCCATGTGGATGGTCGCCGCGGTGACCAGCAGGCCCTGGTTGGTGCAGATGTTCGAGGTCGCCTTGGAGCGGCGGATATGCTGCTCGCGCGCCTGCAGGGTGAGGGTGTAGCCGATCTTGCCGTCGAGGTCTTCGGTGCGTCCGGCAATACGGCCGGGCAGCTGGCGGATGAAGGCCTGCTTGCAGCAGAGAAAGCCGAGATAGGGGCCGCCGGAGGCAAGCGGCATCCCCAACGGCTGGCCCTCGCCGCAGGCGATATCAGCGCCAGCCTGGCCCCAGTCGCCCGGCGGCGAGAGCAGGGCGAGGGCGACCGGATTCACCACGCCGATCACCAGCGCATCGCGTGCCTGGGCCCAGTCGGTGAGGGCATCGACCTCCTCGAGCACACCGAAGACGTTGGGTTGTGGCACCACCAGCGCCGCGAAGGGCTCATCGGCGACGGCCTCGCAGTTGGCGACTCGCGTCTGTCCACTGCGCTTGTCGAAGTCGACCTCAACTAGCTCGATGCCTTGATGCTGGACGATGCTGGCGACGGTGCGCCGATAGAACGGATGCACCGTGCGCGGCATCAGCACGCGCGGGTTCTTGACCTTGCGATTGGAGCGCACCGCCATCAGCACGGCTTCAGCTAGCGCCGAGGCGCCGTCGTAGAGCGAGGCGTTGGAAACATCGAGCCCGGTCAGCGCGGTCATCATCGACTGGAACTCGTAGAGCACCTGCAGCGTGCCCTGGCTGGCCTCGGCCTGGTAGGGCGTATAGGCGCTGTAGAACTCGCCGCGGGTGGTGATCTGCCAGACGGCCGCGGGGATGTGGTGATCATAGGCGCCGGCGCCGATGAAGCAGGTCGGCTCACCATCGGC